>JBFMAP010000157.1:0-2435 GCA_040755655.1 Microcaldota archaeon | reverse complement strand
TATATACAAATTTTAATTAAATTATACTGGTGTTTCTCGTGCGAGTGTTGAGAATCGAGGCGAACGCTACTTTTTATGTTTATCGTGATTGTGGGTGGTAAAATGGATGGATTGGAGATGCTGAAGCCCGCGGTCGTGATGGATGCGGAGGAGTGGCTGGGAAAGGCGGTGAGCGAACTCATGAGGACGAGGACGTGCGTCATTGTGATGAGGGATGGAACGTATTTTGGAATTGTGGATGACAGGCACATCAGGCATATAACCGACCCGAGCACCACTAAATTGGGCACGGTCGCGGTGCGCGCGCCGGTCATCTCGCCGGCGATGGAACTTCTCGAGATGTGCAGGCTCTTCTTCACAGGGAAGTTCAAGGCGCTGCCAGTAATAGACAAAACGAAAGTGCTCGGCGTGCTCACGCGCGCGGACGTGTTGAAGGAACTTCTTGATGGCGGACTGCTCTCGAACAAAAGGGTGAACGAGGCGATGAGCGCGCCGGCGTGCATGGTTGACGAGAACGAATCTGTCGCGAAGGCGCGCGCAAAAATGCATTCCGAAAACGTGACGCATCTGATAGTAACGAGGGAGGGGCTGTTTGCGGGCGTGATTACGAGTTTCGACATGCTGAGGCTCGAGAAGCCGACCGAGAAGCGTCCTTTCGTGCAGGAGAAAACGGGAATAGCGAGCCAGCCCGTGAAATCGTTCATGCGCGAGGGAATCGAAACGGTCTCTCCTGACGCGAGCATCGCGGACGGCGCGCGCATAATGGTTAAGAGCAATACATCTGCCGTACCCGTCGTGGACGGAGGGAAACCGGTCGGGTTTCTCACTGCGCGCGACATACTCGAGACGGTGATTCCGCGCGCGCATCCGAACATCCACATCATAGGGCTCGAGGGAAACGACAGAAGTTGCGCGCCCGAGATAATGAACTCGTGCGAGAAACTTATGGAGAAATTGAAAAATCTCGGGGTGGAATATCTGGTGCTGCACGTCAAGAACCGCTCGCGCCACATATATTCCGTGAGAGGGAGGCTGAACGTGCGCGGCAGGGTCGTCTCTGCGAGCGCGTCGGACAGGAACCTCCACCTTGCGGTGAAGTACACGCTTGCAGAGCTGGGAAAGATGATGCAGAAAGAAAAACCCGCGCGCATGCACAAGATGCACCGCGCGCGAAGGGGCGAGGAGGTGGGAGAATGACGAGAACGCATATAACGTCTCCGGTTTTCGGAACTGATGCGATTAAAATAAACGAGGTGACGAAAGCGGGGAGGAATTTCATTTTTGTCGTGGAAGGAAAATTGGGCGGCAAGCCTCTCTACGCGACGATGGTAGTAGACATGCAGAGGAGCGAAGTTGCCGTTGGTAGGACAAGGGGATTGGATTACGAGAGTTTAGGCGGCAGCATAGCGGACATCAACGCATTGAACAGGAACAAATTATTGGATGCGCTTGAAGAAAAACTAAAGGAGATTGAAAAGGCCGGTCCGATTCAAAGCGCGGCATTTGGAGGGATTGACATTCTTAGCAGGCACGTTAAGGAGGTCTTGAATGCGGTTGAGTCTCAGAAAGAAAAAGAGAAGGATACGGTTGCCAGAACGGATTTTCAAAGGTTAAAAAAAGGCTGAGTTAATGCGAAAGGCGCAGGTCGGCATCGAGGTCGTCGTGGTCGTGGGGCTCATACTCGCGGTGTTCATTCCGATAATTTTCAAGTTGTACAACGACCTGAGTTCGAGCAGCGACACCCTCAACCTTCTTCAGGCAAGGGAGACCGCGAAGAAAATCGCGAACGTCGCTGACATCGTGGCGAGCGCGGGCTACCCTTCAAAAGTCACGATAACCTTGTACGTGCCGCAGAACGTGGAGAGCATCACCCTAAACGCAAATCGCGAGATAGTTTTTACGATGCGGACTAGTTCTGGAAGAACGGAGATAGTTGAAATGGGCGGGGCGAGTTTGAGCGGCACGCTCGGGACAACGCCGGGGGCGCGCACGATAACGATAGCGGCGGTTGAGGGCTGCGCGAGATGCGCAAGTGTTTCAGCGAGTTAATTCTTTTCCATACCCGCGCTTTGCCAGGATGTTTTCCCCGTCGAAAACCTCCTCGCCGCGCAGGAAAACCCGCTCAACAGCTCCTTTCAGTTTTCTTCCCTCGAAAGGAGACCAATTGCATTTCGTGAATAATTTTTCTCCGTCTATCACTCGCGACTTTTTCAAATCAACCAGAACGAGGTCCGCGTCCTTTCCAGCCGCGAGCGCGCCCTTGCTTTTCAAATTGAAAATGCGCGCTGGATTGGAGGAGGTCATCTGCGCGATGCGCGCGAGCGTCATCCTTTTTTTGTTTGCCGCGTCGAGAAGAAGGGGAAGCGTTGTTTCAACACCCGGAACGCCTGATGGCGCTGCGCGATAATTTTTTTCCTTCTCCTCGCGGGTGTGGG
>JBFMAP010000156.1:0-2479 GCA_040755655.1 Microcaldota archaeon | reverse complement strand
TACCTTCGCTTTCTCCAGTCGCCACAACAACGTCCTCGATTCTAACATCAAATCTCTTTGCGACCGCATCCACAAGAGGTTCGTACCCCCTTGGGTCCGCGTAGCTGTAGAAGCTTGGATCCATTGCAGCCTTTGCTCTTGCCTCCATCAAAAAGTCCGGCGTTTTGAAGACTTTCGTAGGGTCTCCTATCGTCAGCCATATCCCCGTATAACCCTCCTTCTCAAGCTGTTTCCCGCGAACAGTAAGCGGCCCTCGAAGAGGGCTGAACATCTTGTCGAGGAGCGGGTTCGCTATCTCGTACTTCTCGCGCATTGGCGGCCTCTCGCCCATGATTGGCTCCTCTGCTACATTATAAACTAGAATACGCGTTTGCTCTGGAAAATAAATCCCGCCCTTACTGATCGCCTTTATCAGATGTGCTTGTTCAACCTGCGAAGGCGATTTCAACACTGCTTGCGTGTGTGCTATCTTCCTCGCAAGCACCGGGTCAATCTCTCCATACGCGGTTACTATATCTTTTGCTTTTCCGTATGTCCTGAGCGCTTCATTCGCTTTCCCTTTTCTAAGAAGTTCGTCCCCTTCCATAGTGAGTTTTATCACAGGGTCTCTGTTTATCCGCTTGATTACGCGCATATCCCCAATCCTCACCAAAATCAGACCTTCGCGCAAGACTCGCCCGAGGTCTTGCGTGAATCTATGCACACACCATATTATAAAATTTACGCGTGTTATGCATAACATCAGCCTGGAATCGGTGAGTTTATAGTTTCAAAAAACCCACCACGCGCACCCACATTTCTTCTGCTGTTCTTTCTTTTAGTTTCCTTTCCGCACGCCCTGCGCGCGCAGAACGTGAACGAGTTAGAAAAACTCCCAATCGAATTCACGTATTCGCTCGACTCGCTTCTTCTGCCGAGCGACGCGGACGCGACAATGAACGCGTTTCATTTGAGTGAGGTTAATGTCTCCCTATATCGCTTCGATGTCCTTCTCACGAGCGAGGAAAAACCGAGGTTCTCTCGCGCGATCACGCACCTGAAAAAATCAAGGGAATACCTCGATGCGGCAGAGGCGGCGAGGGCTTACGTGGGCAATACCCTAAATCGTGTTGTCATAGGCTCCACCGGGGCGATTGGTGCTGTGGTCTATCTGCAGCATTACCTCCCCAAAGTCCGCGACGTCGCGCGGTATTCCCTTCTTTCGCTAAGCGAGGCGGACATCGCAATTAATGAGGCAACGAACATTCTCGCTGCTGATGTCGATGAGCTTCTGCTCGCAGGCGTGAATTACACGAATTACACGGGGTACGCGAGCGGCACATACAACAAGATAAAGGACGTCCTCGCGCAGGCGCGCAGGACTCACGCGCTCGACGAGGGCGACGCTGGCAGGAAATACGGGAACGCGCTGAATAGAATCAAGACGATACAGAACGACCTCCTCAAATCGCGCTCATCAGTTTACTTTTCCAGTCCAAACATTTTCCCAGAGGCGATGACGCTCACAGTCGGAGACGAGGAGTGCGTTTTGATTCTGCTCGCGAAACTCGATACAGAGGTAAGAAACGCGCTCGAGAAAATGAGGGGCGAGTACTACGCGCTCGCGGATGACGCTGATATGAAGGCGCAACAGATGAGACAGGAAATTGAGATGATGCGCGCGGAGAGATACGGCCTCATTGACGAAAGCATTGCGGAGGAGTTCGGAGGTGCGGTTGCAACAGAAACAACGATTGAAATTTCAGAATCCGCGTCTTCGCCAAGCGCATTGCGTTTGCGCGTCCTCCAGCTCGTTGACAATCCCGGAGTCGAGCCAGGCGCCTCGCAACTTTTACTTCTCGCGCGCGAGATTTACGGAGATCGAAACCAAAACTACATCGCGCGCGCAATCGAAAAATTGAAACTCGCGGGTGCAAAACTCGCGACAGCGGAAACGCTCACGAAACAGGCGAAAGACGACGTCGCGCTCCTTCTGCGAAATGCGGAATATATGATTGACGCAGAGAACATAAAAACCTCATTCGCGCTTGATAATTTCCACCCGAAAGACTCCGCGGAGAGCGAGGCTCTCAAGAGCGCGAGAAAAATCTATTCCGAAGCGAAGGCTGACTCGGATGCGGCGAAATATGCAAAAGCAGGAGTGAAACTGCGCGCGTATTCGAAATCGCTGAATTATTTCTCGCGCGCACGGGGGATGATTGTACCTTCATCTCTGGAGCGCGTGTCAAAAAAGGATGAGGCGAAAAAATACCTCGACGCGCTCGAGCGTGTGCTCTCGCTCGCTGAAAAAGACGACATTGACGTTTCGTATGAGCGCGAGCAGTTGGAGATTTTCAGGGACATTTTGGACGCGAGCACCGAGGAGATGCTCGCGAGCATTTCTTACACCGCGCGCGAGCTCGCGAACCAAATCTACGAGAGGGCAGGAACGAGATACGCATATCTGGACGAACAGCGCGAGACGCTCTCCGAGATTTTC
>JBFMAP010000155.1:0-2509 GCA_040755655.1 Microcaldota archaeon | reverse complement strand
GAGGCCCGTGAGGGCCATATGCTTTCGAGTCGAGTCCCGCGAACGGGAATCTGCTCCAGGCATACGCGTTACCAGGTTCCGCCACCCCGGCATTAACATGATTTCCAGGTTGCGATTTCATTTTTATTTGCGCTTCATTGCGCTTTGCTTTTCCAGCTTTTCGGGTACGTTCCCTTTTTCATGAGCACGCGAACGGTATTCGCAACTATGCCGTGCGCGCTATTCAGCATCTCCTGTGAATCCATTTCAGCACGCGCGAGAGCCACGAGCTCGCCCTTCAGCGAGAGGAGAGCGATTCCGTCCCCCTTCGCGATGCCTGCCTGCAATTTCGCGACGCCTGGCGCTGCGAGCTGTGCGCCTGAGCAAACTGATTCGATTGCAGAATCCCGCAGCCAGACCTTTTTCAAATCAACAACATCTTCAAGCGGAAGTATTATTTTCCGCATGAGAGAATCATCGCCCTTCTCTTTCCAGAGCCAGCGCGCGTCGCTCAGTTTCTGGAGCGTGAGAGCGCGCTCCTCGCCGATTCCGCCCACTTTCGTCCTGCGGAGTTCGAGCATATTCGCTCCGCCACCGATTTCCCTGCCGATGTCCGAGCATAGTTTTCGTATGTACGTGCCAGCATCGCATCCGACGGCAAAGAGGACGTCGCGCTCCTTAACTTCTAGCGCGTCAAGGTAATAAACCTTTCTCTTTCTCACGACGCGCCGGATAGCGGATTTCACAGGAGGGCGCTGGCTGATCTCGCCGGTGAATTTTTTGAACACTTTTCTTACATCGCGCAATTTGTCCTCCGGACAAATGCGCATTTGCTCTTTGAGCAAATTGCGTTCAGAAATGTCGCGATGAAACCTCATTATGCCCACATAATCTTTCGTGCTTTTCAGCAGGAAACCCATCGCCTTGGTCGCGTCCTCGAGCCCGACCACGAGGACGCCGGAGACGTTCGGGTCGAGCGTGCCGGAATGCCCTGCCTTTTTCAGGCCTAGGATGTTCCGCGCCCACGCGCCAACCTCGTGGCTCGAGGGACCGCAGGGCTTGTCAATCACGACCACGCCGAGACGAAGCAGCTCCTCCGTGTTCCTCTCGTTTGGCGGCTTTCCATACCTGGAGTCGGTTTCCTCGTTGATTTTCACGAGCACCTCGTTTTCTTCCATTATATCATCATCAGCGCATCAGATTCAACCATCAAATCTGCGCGAGCGCGGCTCGCGCCTCCTCCTCGCTCTTTATTTCTATTTTCTGCGCGAGCGGCTCTAGGTGGCGGATGCTCACCCTCCTTTTCTTCTTCCTTCCCGCGCTTATCACCTCGACGAAATTCTCGTCGAGAACGTTCGCGACGACGCATTTGCTTCCGGCGTCGCGGCCGGCGAGTTTCACGCAAACCCTTCCAACTTCAATAGCAGGCATAACACCACCAACAACAATTACACCAACAATTCACGCACGCTTGGCGCGCTCGAGCGCGCAATTTTTTCTATGGAAAAAATGCGCATTTGCGCTCCGCGCAAATTGCGCCGCGTATTATTTCATCTGCAATCTGTTCAGGGGTTTTCCCCTCCCCTTTTATCACCATGTCGAATTTTGAGTGGTCGTCGATGTTTATCCCGTAGTATTTCGTATACCTCTCGCGGTTGTTGTTGTCCCGCGCGCGGACGTGAGCGAGCGCCTCTGCGTACAGTATCCCGTCGCGCTTCGCGACGCGCCTCGCGCGCTCCTCCTCGCCCACTTCGAGCCACACACGGAAGTCCGCGTTCTTAACCACCCAGGGCCCGAGCCACGTCATCACGACGCAGTTCCCCTTTGAAGCCTCTGCCGCAATCCTTTTGTCGAGCGCGATATCAAACTTTTCATCCTGGGTCGCGAGTTGCTGGAACTCCATGAGGCCCATCTTCCTCCTCCTCGCCTCGTCCTTGAAGGATATTTTCACCTCGAGAAGCCCGAGTTTTCTCGCGACAATCTCGCCAACGGTGTTCTTTCCGCAGCCTGAGAGGCCGGAAATGCAGATTATCATTTTTTCACTTCATCATTTCACGAACTTTCGATACATCATAGGAACGTCATCGATATTCATCTCATTCGTCTTGAGCAGAACGCGCATCTTTAGCACCTTGCGCGAGCATTCAGAGCACAAATTTCCGCCAAATGCGCGCGAGGGCTTCCTCTCGCTCCTCGCGAGCCCGCGCGCGTGCGAGACCCCGTGGAGAAGCGAGCCGCAGGCCCCGCAGGAAGGCTTTCCCTCCACTTTTTTCCTCCTGTAATGAACGTGCGTGCCCGACGGCGCGCGTGTGAAGATTTTTCTCATCGAGGTCGCGCGGTCTTTTGGAATCGGCATAGGAACACCCCATTATTGTTTTTTGCCCTGCATCCTGTTTATGAAGTTCGCGAGCGGCTGGAGCAGGAGCCCTCCGAAAATCACGAAGAGCCAGAACCATCCCACTGCGCCGAAAATGTCGCGCGCGTTCGGGAAGTTGTTGATGAACGCGTCGAACGGGAACGGGACAGGGAG
>JBFMAP010000154.1:0-2555 GCA_040755655.1 Microcaldota archaeon | reverse complement strand
GAGGACTTTTTGCGCGCTGACCTTTTAAAAACTATCTATCCCCCGCTTTCTTCGCCGTTCTTCTCCTCTCGAGTTCGGCCAGCACCTCGCCGAGTTTCACGTTTTTCCTCGCGAGCAGCACGAGCAGGTGATACAGAACGTCGCCAGCCTCCCAAATAATTTCCTTCTTTTTCCCCCCGCGCGCAACCTCGATCAACTCATTGCTTTCTTCCTCAATCTTCCCGTAAATCCTATCCTCATCCCTAAGCAACTTGTTCGTGTAAGAATTTTTTCTCGGGTTTTTCCTCCTCTCCCAAATCACGCGAAATAGTTCCTCTAGCGAAAATTTTCTCGGCGTGCCGAAGCAATTACTTTTGCCGGTGTGGCACGCGCTCCCAATCTGCCTCACTCTGAAAAGGAGCGCGTCATTGTCGCAGTCGATGTAAAGTTTTTCCACGAGTTGCTCGTTGCCAGATGTTTCGCCCTTTCTCCACAATTTCCTCCTGCTCCTGCTGTAGTACCACATCTTCCCCGTCGTGAGCGTGCGCACGAGCGCCTCCCTGCTCATGAACGCGAGCATCAGCACTTCTCCATCCGCTGCCTGCGCTATCGCCGGCACGAGCCCCCTGCATTTTCCAAAATCAATTTTGCACGCTATTTTTTCCGCGCGCGCCTTTGTAATTTTCATAGTCTCACCGGAATCCCCTTCTTCCGCAAGTATTCCTTTATCTCCCTTATGTTGTATTTATTATAGTGCACGAGGCTCGCGAGCAGCGCGGCGTCAGCCTTCCCGATTTCGAACGCATCGTATATATCCCGCAAACTTCCCGCGCCCCCTGAGGCAATAACCGGAACGCGAATCGCTTCTGAAACGCGTCGCGTGAGTTCCAAATCATACCCCCTCTGCCTTCCGTCCGAATCTATGCTCGTGAGCAGGATTTCGCCTGCGCCCATTCCCGCTGCTTTTCTCGCCCACTCAACCGCATCAAGATTCGTTTTTCTCGTCCCCCCGCGCGTGTAAACCCTCCATTTTTTCTTTTTCCCGTCCATTTCGCGCGCAGCGTCTATCGCGACCACCACGCACTGGCTCCCAAACTTTTTTGCGGCCTTTCGCACGAGCGCTGGATTTTCAACAGCCGCGGTGTTTATGGAGATTTTGTCCGCGCCTGCGTTCAGGAGCGCGCGCATATCGCCCAATGTCCTTATCCCCCCTCCTACGGTGAGCGGGATGAAAATCTCTTTCGCGGTCCGCCTTACCACCCCAATTATCGTTTTCCTTTTCTCGCGCGTCGCCGTTATGTCCAGAAAGACAATCTCGTCCGCGCCCTCCTCGTAATATCTTTTCGCAAGTTTCACAGGGTCGCCTGCGTACCGCAGGCTGGCGAACTGCTTTCCCTTCACCACCCTCCCATCCTTCACATCAAGGCACGGAATTATCCTTTTCGCAAGCACGATACCGCCTCCTTCAGTTCAAATTTTTTCTCGTAAAGCGCCCTTCCCACAATCGCGCCCCACGCGCCTGCGCGCGCAAGCGCCTTCAAATCCCCGAGCGATGAAATCCCGCCTGATGCAATTACTGGAACATCCACGGCGCGCGCCATTTTCTCCACGGAGCGAACGTCAGGCCCCACGAGCATTCCATCTCTCTCGACGCTCGTGAAAAGAATTCCCCCAACCCCTATTCTCTCGAATTTTTTCGCAGCCTCGAAAACATCCATGCGCGTTTTTCTCGCCCATCCTTCCACGGCAACTTTACCCTCCATCGCGTCAAGCGCAACCACAACGCGCGCGCCACCAAATTCGTTAACAATTTCACGCACAAACTCCTCTCGCCCGAGCGCAGCGGTTCCAATCACAACGTTCGCGCCCAGCCTAATTATTTTTCTCGCAATCCCGGCATCCCTTATTCCGCCGCCAACCTGAACGCGCGCGTCCGAATTCCTTATTATTCTTTCAATCACGCCGAAATTTTTCATCCTTCCCGTGCGCGCGCCGTCCAAGTCCACGACATGCAAAATCTCGGCGCCATCTTCCACGAATTCCCTTGCAATTTTTTCAGGCTCGCGCGAGAAAACGCTCGCGCTGCCGAAATCCCCTTTCCTCAGCCTCACGCATTTTTTCCCCAGTATGTCTACTGCCGGAATTACCATCATCCAACGCACCCTCCCACTCAAACTAAATGTAAAACGACTCTATGAACGCCCCGACCGCGAGCAGCACCACAGCGAGAATCACGAGCTTCCCAACGTCCTCCATCATCTCGATGAACTCGCGCTTGCGGTACATCCTGTGCTCGAGCGCAACTGACATTATCCCGCCGGCGAGGCTCGCTACGAAGAACGCAGGAATCTCGAAACTCCCGTGCGGCAGTATCTTCAGGAGCCCCTTCACGCACCCGAGGCTGAACGCCGCAGGGAACGCGACCGCGCCCAGGTTCGAGAAGAACGGAATCAGCGCGCGCACCTCTGCCTCAAGGAATATCCCAAGCAGCGATGCGTTCCACACCAGCAGGAACACCGCGCCTATGCTGTAAAGGAACGAGAATATCAGCATGAGCGAGAGGACCCCGAGGTTGT
>JBFMAP010000153.1:0-2631 GCA_040755655.1 Microcaldota archaeon | reverse complement strand
TGTGCGTCCAATTTTTGCTCGGCAAAAATGGACCATTCGCGACTTCCGATTCGCGCTCCGCGCGAATGGACCATTTGTCCTCTGGGACAAATTGGTCGTCGCGAATATTTCGCAAGTTCGAACTTGCGAATCCATTCGCGGCTTGCCGCGAATTGGTAGCACAAATTGGTCCTCCTGACCTCCCCCCCTAAGAACTAACTAAAATAAAAAAATGCGGCCGCCGGGATTTTCATAATCATCGCTAATTTTTTGAACCCGGGCAATGAGCTCTCTCCATCCCCCGTTTCTTTTGATTAAACTTTTCTTTTCCAAAGAAAAGTTTATTGGGAAGCTCAGATCCTACCAGGCTAGATTACGGCCGCGCGGTAAAATAAGGAAAAAAAATAAAATAAACCTACGCGTAGGCGCCGCCGCTCGGATATTCGGTCGGCTCAGCCGGAAGCTCGAAGACCGAGTCCTCCACCGCCACGTTCGGCTTGAACTCGCTCGCGCTCATTGACATCCTCATCGTGAGTTCGCCGGTCTGCTCAGAGCCCTCTATCTTGCTCAAATCCATCGCGAAGTCCATCTCGATGCTCAGCGCAGAGCCGACCTCGGAATCAAAGCAACTCTTAAGATTCGCCTCCTTTATCGCCTTCGCGTCCGCGCCGGTCGAGCCCACATCGAACTCGCTGAAATCCATTTTCGAGAAATCTATTTTTGCCTTTATCTCGTCGCACGCCCTCCCCGCGACTGTTTTTGACTGAACCCCGCCCTCAAAACTCAGCGCCCCGCTGTCGAGCAGTTTTTTCGACAGTTCGCTGTATCTCTCAACGCTCGGCGTCTCTGTCGCAGCCGAAACCTCCACGCACATCCAGTCCGAGCCCGCAGCCCCGCCCTTCATGCACAGATACTGCGCGCTGTCCTTCACGTAAACGCGCATGTCGATTCCCTCCAGCGCCTCCATCCCTCCGCCAGTCCCCTCGAAATTCATATCAACTCTTGCGCTCTTCGCCTTCTGGTACATTTTCATTATCCCGTTCATCGTTATCTCCTGCCCCGCGCCGGACACGCGCATGACGAAATTATAAGTCGCCTCTGCGCTGTTCAGGTTCTTCTCCTTCACGAAGGCCTCCTCCATCACCGCCTTCGGGTCCTTCGAGCCGCCGCCGCCAGCGCACCCTAAAAGAACGAGCGCAACGAACAATGCAAACATCGCGCAAATAGCATTTTTCACAACACCACCCCATTTTTTATTGTTTGCCGATTTATAAATGCATATGGAAACCATCACTCGCTCAGCTGTATCGCGCGCATCAAAAAACCTTCCTGAGCGCGCGCTTTTCGCGTTCAACACGAACATAGATGCTGTCGCGAAAATAAAAGGCAAAAGAGTAGCAAAAACGCGCCTTCCGCCAAAACTTCGCACGCTATTGCAGTGCATGCTTGCCGGCTCCCAGCGCGAGGTTGCAATCGGTTTGGACGAGTTGGTTTTTCTTCTTCGAAATTTCAAGCCGTTCGAGTTCCGCGCCGGCGGGCAGGCCGGGAATGGCGCGCGCGCAGCGGCAAGGCTCGGGGTGAAGTCGCTTCTTCACTCCGCGAGCAAAGCGAGCCAGCAGATGGCACTTCTCAACGAAAAAAACATTTTCATAGCGACGCCAAAGGGTTTCGAAAATCCTACGAATGCGGTATCAACGGACATTCCTCTTATCCACGTTGTTTTGGAGTTCGAGAAGGGCGACAGAATAAACAACAAAAAAATATCGCGCTCGAACAGGTTCATCGCCTCGTTCGACCCCTACAACACAGAAATGCTCATTGATGAAAATTTCAAGCATCACGCGCAGAAGGAAATAGCGCGCCTAGATAAGGCATTCGTTTCCGGCTTTCATCTTCTCGCGCGCGATGATTTCGAGAAAAAAATCGATGGGGTGTGTGAGGTCGTGCGCGACTGGACGTCTGCGAACAAAAACCTCGAAATCTACACCGAGTTGGGCGATTTTCAGAATGAAAATGTTGCGCGCGCGTTCGTGAAAAAATTTCTTCCCCTGTGCGACTGCGTCGGCATGGACGAGCGCGAACTCAATCAAATAAAAAGAACGCTTCGCATAAAGCAAAACAACTTGGCGCGCGCGGCTCTTGCAGTCCTGCAAAAAACAGAAATTGAAACCATACTCATTCATACCCCGGAGCTCGCACTCGCAGCCTCGAGGAAACACGGCGCGCTCTCTCTTTCGGATTCGCTCGTTTTCGCGTCGGTGCTCGCCGCGCTCAAGGCAAAAACCGGCGAGACGCCCACGCTCCGCGAAATCATGGACTTCTCCGCGCGCGCTGCTAAAATCGAGGCAAAGGGAATAAAATCGAGATTCGCGAATGCGCGCGTCCCCTCGTTTTTCATAGAAAATCCAAAATCAACCGTCGCGCTCGGGGACTGCTTCGCCGCCGGCTTCTTCCTGACACTGAGATGAGAATAAAAAAATGCGGTCGCCGGCGGAACCGCGAGGGGGGCGAACCCCCCTCTCAGTTTCACGTTCCTCCTGATATCCCCCCTAAGAACTAACTAAAATAAAAAATTGCGGTCGCCGGGAGCCGACCCGCGGAGGGGGTTCGAACCCCCTCCCCAGTTTCAGGGTCCTCCTGCGCATTTCGGCT
>JBFMAP010000152.1:0-2635 GCA_040755655.1 Microcaldota archaeon | reverse complement strand
ATTAGCGTTGTAATCCCAACACTTAACGAGGAAAAATGCATAGAGGAGTGCCTCCTATCGCTTCGCGCGCAGAGGTACGACGAGAGGTATGAGATAATTCTCGTTGACGGACAGAGCGGGGACAGGACGCAGGCGATTGCGAAAAAATACGTGGACAAGGTGCTCGTGAAGCCGCCGAAAGGGCCGGCTACAGCGCGGAACATAGGCGCGAGGGAGGCGAAATATCCTATAGTCGCGTTCATAGACGCTGACTGCATCGCCGCGCCAAATTGGTTGGAGGAGATTGAGAAAAGTTTCAGGGAAAACATCGTGGGGCTCGGCGGGGTGGTGCGGCCGAGCAGCGGCACGTGGTTCGATAAGTTGATGTTCAAAATAAACTCGGACTGGTGGGTGAGGGTAAGCGCGCGCTTCGGCGTTTACCAACTCTACGGGAACAACTGCGCGTACAGGCGCGCGAACTTCCTGAAGATTGGCGGCTTTAATGAAAATGTCTCTTTTTTCGAGGATACTGAACTCTCGATGAGGATGAAAAAAGTCGGGAGGGTAAAGGTGAACAAGAACATGGCGGTCGCGACCTCAATAAGAAGATTTAGACAAATGGGCTACATCAGGTTGGGGATGATTAATGTTCAGGCGTTCTTAAATTTCCTGTTGGGCAGGCCGATAAAAACTAAATATTTCCAGGAGATAAAACACTAGGGTCAATGCTGGATAACATCTCACGCTTCTTGCGTTTTGCTACGATTGGCGCGTAATTATACAGGACTGGTTCTGGACCACCGGGAGTAGGTCGCATCAGATGGGGGTTTTTCTCAAGGTCATCAAGACGTATCGCGCCATTCCATCCTAGGTTGCATAAACGACGCGCAGCCTCGTTTTTAGGAGGTAGATGTGGAAGAACCCACCATATCATCCTGGTGGAATCAATCTCGTTGCCGATAAGCGACGCAACGTTAAACCACTCTCCTCTTGGTTTCCCGCGTTTTCCAATTCCTTCTAGAAGAGAGTGGTGGTAAGCTATGATAGCAATTAAACCCGGCGCGTTATCTTCCGCGACAACTATATAAGCACCTTCTTTTTTGGCATCTTCTAAAATGCAGTTAACAAGCTCTCTTGAGGTTTGAAAACTCACGAAGCCTTTGGGGTTCATCTCGTGAATTTTTTGAGCAAGCGCATCCGCATCATTTTGATTGAATAGGGGGGACAGCCCCGCTTTTGATAACCTACGCCTATTCTCTGGAGTGTCCAATATTATCCTTTTATGAATTTTCTCCGCTAGAGCGCGTGGTGCATGAGTAAATATGCTTTCAAAAATATTTAAGTAGCCGGTAGCAAATCTGTCAGCAATTTCTTCTACGGATCGCCTTTTACCGGTGGCAACTTTACTCGTGCTGACCATATCCCTCGCCTATGTTAATTTACGATGTAAAAACTATTATGCTTTTCGTCTTGCTCACGCGCTCGGCATGTAGACTATTTTCAACTCGCTCAGCACGCGGAAGTATTCATAATCGCGTATGACATCGCCGAATCTCTCCCTCATCGCGCGCATTATCCCCTCGAACTCCTCAGCGCTTCTTACTTGGATGTCGCACTCGAAGTCGCTTCCTCCAATCGTCCTGTCAACGTAAACTATGTTCGGGTGGGAGCGCGCGAACGCGAGGAATTTCCCAACCTCGTTGTAGTCGCGCAAGTTCACATCAATCTTGAAATACTGGTAGCCAAGCGCGCGCAGGTTTATCATTGGTTTGAACCCCTGTATCACTCCCTTCTCCATCAGTTTTTTCATCCTGTACGCGACGACCTTCGGGGAGGTGCGGACTTTCCTCGCGATTTCAAGAAGCGGCATCCTTCCGACAGGCCCGAGAATCCTGAGAATCTTGACGTCGACTTCGTCGTATTCGATAGTCTCTCCCCCGCCGACGATTTCAGGCTCGCTCGCCTCGCGCTCCTTCGCGCCGACGAGGAATGCGCGCGTGTAGTGACGCAACTCTGTATAAATTGATATCTGCCTATCTTGCACGTATGGCTTGTAGAGCCTCATCATCTCAGCCCAGAACCCGTCGAACTCGTAAACCGTCCTGACCCAGACCGCGAAATCAATCTGCCAGTATCCATCAGTAGGCGCTATCCACCAAACTTTCTTGTGCTTTATGAGAAAAGCAGTGAGCTCGCGCTCCTTCTTCAAATCAATATCCTGAAGTTTGAGATAAACGCGAAATGTGATGTAGCCGAGGCGCGCGACGTTTATCACTGTCTGGAAGAACTCGATTATCCCCTCGTCCATGAGGCGTTTTATCCGGTACGCGACGACCTCCTGTGAAAGCCCCACCTTCCTCGCTATCTCGCGGTTCGTCGCGCGGCCGTTCAAATCAAGCGCGTAGAGTATCTTCCTGTCCTTCAAATCCACAACAGGCGCCTCGCCCCTGGTTTTTTCTTCTTTTCGAATTTTTTTAGGCATATTTTTATTTTTCTGCCTTTTAGTATATAAATTTTTCCTTTTTCTAAAAAATTAAATCCAACGCTTTATATATCCAAAATGAGGAAATAATTCAGCCAAGTCGCCAGGGGGCGCAAGGGGTGGGCGCGCTGGCGCGAGGCGAAAAACATGATTTCAGGGGCTAGCGCGAGCGCT
>JBFMAP010000151.1:0-2643 GCA_040755655.1 Microcaldota archaeon | reverse complement strand
CGACTGTCCCTCACCTTACGATTGGATTGAGGGGGGGCGTGATTGATGGTGAGAAGGGGGCGCTGGAGAATCTCGCGGGAATGGATTTTAGGAAGATTGTGATGAACGTGCTCGTGCCGACTCCTGGAACGAGATATGAGAAGATGAAGCCTCCTCCGATAAGCAAAACCGTTGAGGTGCTGAAGCGCGCGAGAAAGAGGTTCGATAATGTTTATCTTGGCTGCATGCGGCCGACCGGCGAGTACAGAAAGAAATTGGACGGAAAGGCGTTTGAACTGGGCATTGTGGATAGGATTGTTATGCCTGCGAAAGAAATTGCGCGCGAGGGGGCGGGCGCGTTTTACGAGTGCTGCGCGCTCTGATTTGTGCGTTTGAGAGTTTGATATGGTGTTTGGATGAGGTTGGCTCTTGGAACCGCGATGGCGATGGGGCTGAGGAAGGGAAAAATGGAGAGCGCGCCCACGACTGCGCATTTCCTTCTTGGGGATGGGTGCGAGCACTCGTGCGCGTACTGTGGTGCGCGCGATTCGAAGATAGCGAGGATAGAATGGCCTGAGTTTCCAGGGGAGAAAGTGATGGGCGCGCCTTTTTCGGGTTTCAAGAGGGCGTGCCTGCAATTAACGAGCAACGGGCTTGAGGAGGCTGTGGCGCTCATACCGAAAATACCCCTGCCTGTGAGCGTTTCATTGAGGGCGCGCGGAATTGGGGAGGTTGAGCGCCTGTTTTCTGCAGGCGCGGACAGGGTTTGCGTTCCGCTGGACGCGTGCACTGGCGAAATAAGCGAGAGCGTGGGAAGAGGGGGGTTCAGGGAGAGGGTTGCGCTGCTGAAATGGGCTGCTGGGAAGTTTCCGGGAAAGATTGCAACCCATTTAATTGTTGGCTTGGGGGAGAGCGAGAGGGACGCCGTGGAGTTGATGAGGGAGTTATACGCTAGCGGGGTTTATGTCGGGCTGTTCGCGTTCACGCCTGTTAAAGGGAGCGCGCTCGAGGCGCGAGGGAAACCGCATCTGGGCGCGTATAGGAGGGTGCAGATTGCGAGGCATTTGATTGCGAAAGGAAAGGAGAGCGAGCACGCGTTCAAATACAATGCGCGCGGGCAGATAATTGGGCTGCCTGAAGTTGAAGGTGAGGCATTTCTTACATCTGGCTGTCCGGGGTGCAACAGGCCGTATTTTGACAGCGCGCCCAGCAAACTATACAATTACCCGCGTGAAATGAGCGAGGAGGAAAGAAGGAAGGCGAATTCAGAGGCGCGCGTTTACGAGGGGAAGAAGGTTTACAAGGCAGGAAAACTCATAAAAATAAATTTGGAATATTCGAGTTATTTGGGTAATACGAGTAAGATAGAGAATATCCGGATAACTGGCGATTTCTTCGTGTATCCTGAGGAAGGAATTGAGAGGATTGAGCGCGGGTTGGTTGGATGCCCGCTTGAAAAAGAGGGGATAAGGGCGCGCGCGGCGAGGGCGCTTGAGAATGTGGAAGTTTTCGGGTTTGATGCGGATTCGCTTACGGAAGCGGTAATGGGCGCAGTTGGGTGAATAGATGAGGATGAGATTGCTCGAGATGGGCGCGAACAACGCGTTCATGAACATGGGGATTGACGAGGCGCTCATGAGTTCCGAGGAGCCTGTTCTCAGGCTGTATGCATGGAGCCCGCCTGCCGTCTCTGTGGGGTATTTCCAGAAAGTCGAGGAGGAGGTTGATGAAGAGGCGTGCGCGCGCTTCGGGGTTGACGTGGTGAGGAGGCAGACTGGCGGGGGCGCGGTATTCCACGAGAACGAGCTTACGTATTCTTTCATAACGCGCGAGCATCCGCAAAATATCCTTGAATCTTACAAATGGGTTTGCGGCGCGCTGATTGAGGGGCTTGGGACATTGGGGGTGCGCGCGGAGTTCGCGCCTCTTAATGATATCGTGGTGGGCGGAAAGAAAATTTCCGGGAACGCGCAAACCAGAAGAAGAGGCGTTATGCTGCAGCACGGCACAGTTTTGCTGGGCGTGGACGTGGAGAAGATGTTCTCCCTGCTCAAGGTGCCGAGCGAGAAGATGAAAGGGAAGTTGATAAGCGACGTGAAGGCGCGCGTGAGCGCTCTTGGTGTTTCTTTCGAGGAGGCGCGCGAGGCGGTTAAGAAAGGGTTCGAGAGAAGCATGAACGCGGAGCTCGTGCCGAGCGAGTTGACGGAAGAGGAGAGCGAGAAGGCTATAAAACTTGCTGAAGGAAAATACAAATCAGGGGAGTGGTTGCATCGAATATAAAGCGATTGTTATGGGCGGGGGGCCTGGAGGGTACACGTGCGCCATAAGGCTCGCGAAACTTGGGGCAAAGGCAGCGCTAGTTGAGGAAGGCGCGCTCGGGGGAGTGTGCGCTAACTCAGGTTGCATACCTGTAAAAGCACTTCACGCTTCTGCGAAAATCCTCGGGGAAGTCAGGGGCGCGGGCAGGCACGGGATTAAGACAGGCGAGCCTGTAGTCGATTACGTGGAGATGAGAAGGCGCGCGCATTCAGTTGCGCAGATGTCCGCAAAAGGAGTTGAAATACTGCTCAAGACGAACGGCGTTGATGTTTTCAGGGGGCGCGGGAAACTGGAGTCCGCGGGTTCTGTCCGCGTCGGCGGGGAGACACTGCACGCAGAGAACAT
>JBFMAP010000150.1:0-2659 GCA_040755655.1 Microcaldota archaeon | reverse complement strand
TTCCTCGCAGATAAAAGAAGCGGCAAAATCGCTTGGTTTTTCTCAGGCAGTTGTGCTAAATGGGTTGGTCCGCGGGGGGTATATACTTCCAGTCTATTTTAAGGGTTTATACTACCTTCTGGATGCTGATGAAAAACAAACAAAATATCTCAAAAGAAAGTCTTTTGAGATAGTGGCGGATATATGCGACAAAAAGTTTGATAAAAATTGGTATTTCGGACTCAGCTCGGCACTCTATTTTAACGGCATTTCACATCAGACCCCTCTAGAGTTGTTCATAATCACTAACAGCCACTCCTCCGCTTCGTTCGAGTTCTCTGGAACCGCGTTCAAAATTCGAAGGTCCAGCGCAAAGGATTTTTTAACAGAAGTAAAGGAAAGAGGTCCAATGCGTTTCAGCTCACCCTTGAGGACAATCACAGACTACATTTACTTCTATGCTAAGGAAGGAAAAACAAAATACGCAGTTGAAACCGTAACGAGCATCCTAAACGCCTGTCCCCAAGCGAGAGAGAGACTGAGGAATATGTTAATGTTAGCAAAGATTTATCCGAAGCCATATAATTTGGCGATTTCAAAATATCTGCGACAAGCGAGTGGTCGCAATGTATAGTGATGAAAACACGAAGCGCTTTATTGCTGAGCTCCACAGGCTTACAGGGCTTCCCGATAATTTAATTGAAAAAGACGTCTGGCAGACATTCATACTCAGACATCTTTGCTCAGACAAGATTCTCAAAAACAAACTCATCTTCAAAGGAGGGACATGCCTGATAAGAACGTTGCTCGGTTACTACCGTTTTAGCGAAGATCTTGATTTTGCTTGGAAAGACGGGCAGAAAAGGGGCTTCTATAGAAAATTCGAGCGCGAGTTTCTCACAAAACTCGAAACGATCGGCGTCAGAGTTGGTAAGCACTACGGCACACGAGGCGGCAAACTGATGAAATGGGACCTGTTGTGTGGTGCAGGCGGAGATATCATCATAGTGCTCTCGGTCAATTTCTCAGAAGAAATTATATTCCCAGTTGTGCGCAGAAAACTAAAAACTTTGAAAGTAGTCTCTCGTGAGCGAAAAAAACTCTACGCGTTATTCCGAGATATCACGCAGGCGTACTACTCAAAACTTCAGCTCCGATGTTATTCCGCCGAGGAAATCGCGTGTGAAAAGTTTGCTGCAGTGCTAACCCGGCGAGATCTCAGAAAACCCAGAGATCTCATCGATCTATTTGAGTTGCAAAAAATTGTAAATCTATCTGCTCTTTCTAAAAACAAAAAGGTTGCTGGCAAAATCCATAGATCCGTGATGAGCTCACCAGCATACGTGGGGATATTCAAGCAGAGGAAAAGGGACATCCCCACATACCTAGACCGACTCGAGGAGGAATCAAAAACTGAGAGCGAGATTTACATAAAAATGCCTGACCGAGCCGAACTTATGCGTTTTCTCGTGTATGTGCTAAAGCCAATTTTCAAAAAGTTGTGTAGAAAAATCTAAAAAGAGCGGACATATGGAAAAACTCACGAAAATTTCAGAATTGCGCGCGAACACGCCCGCTGCTGTTGAGGGCGAGGTATTCAGAACTTCGGAGGCGCGCGGGGCATTCGTTTATTTCGTCCGCGACGAGACCGGCGGAGTGGAAATGATAACTGGCGGCGAGTTCGCGCCCCGCGGGGTGATAACTGCCAGCGGCAAGGTGCGCGAGAGGGATGGCGCGCTCCAACTTGTTGCATCAGAGGCAGGCGTGATTGACAAGGCGCGCGCAGCGCGCCTTTCCGAGGAAATAAAAAAATCAATCGATGCGCGCGCCCAGCCTCTCGAATCGAAATTAATGATTGAGGACGAGGTGACCCGAAAGATCGAGCTGCAATTGCGCGAGGCTGCGAGAGTTGTGCGGGAAGCGGTCCTTACGGCGCGCCCCATCCTTCTCCGCCACCACGGGGACGCTGACGGCATCGCGGGCGCGCTCGCGCTTGCGGCGGGCATAGCCGCGCTCCTTCGCGAGGAGAAATTCAGCGCGGAGATGCGTTATTCGCTTTTCCGCGCGCACCAGACCCCCTCCGCAATCTACGAAAAAGAGGACGCGCTCCGCGACATAAACACGCTGAGGATTGTGGGCGGGAAGCCGCTCGTGATTCTTCTCGATTTCGGCGCGAACGAGGAGAGCAGAGATGCGCTCGAAGTTCTCAAGGGCGCGGAGTTCGAAACAATAATAACCGACCACCACCCCACGCGTTTGGACGCCCGCAAGTTCGCGTCGCATTACATCTCGCCGTGGAATTTTGAGGGCGGTTCGTCGGATTACACCGCAGGATTCCTCGCGTGCGAGCTCGCGAAAAAAATCGGCATAGTGGATGCGCGAGACCAATTTGCGACGAAGTCGCAAATGGTCCATTTTTCGCGAAGCGAAAAATTGGAAATCGGATTGCTGGAAAAGGCGTCGCTCATCGGGGATAAAAGCAAACTGTTGCGCGCGGATGATGCGGATGAGAAGGAAAAAAAGTGCGCGCTCGTCCTGGATTTTCTGGGCGCGCACAAAAAATTCGAGCACACCCTTGAGTTCTACGAGAAAGTGCTGGGAAACGAGCGTCTTTTCAATTCGTTGCACTCGCAGGCAACAGAGCGCATCGAGCAGGCGAAAAAACTCGCGAAGGAGAGCG
>JBFMAP010000149.1:0-2678 GCA_040755655.1 Microcaldota archaeon | reverse complement strand
AACTCCTCAACCGTTCCGCGCACGCGCACGACGTCGCCCGGAGAGAAGCGCGAGCCCACCTCCTCCACATTTTCCCAGCACTTCGCGCGCAGCGTGCCTGTCCTGTCCCCTAATTTTAGTTGTAAATAATTGCCCGGCTTCGTCTTGAACGGGCGGAGCTCCTTCTCCATCACCATGAAATTTGAATCCACGCGCAAACCAGCGCGCAGGTCCTTCGCCCACTGCGTTTTCATGAGTTAGGATTGGAAAAAAAGTTTAATATGAGTTTGCTCGCGCCAGCGCGCGCGGAATTTCAGTTCCCTGTGCTTTCCAGCGCGCTCGCGTCGGGTGGTTTTATGCCTTTGACTCCGTTCGCGAGCAGCAAATCATGAACCGCGAACGCGGTCTCGATTATCCCCCTGAAAATATCCTCTTTCTTCGGAGGACCGAAGCACAGCCGGACAGAGAGGCTATTAGGGTTACTCGGGACAAGGCTCGCCTCGCCTGGCTGGAGCTTCACGTTCACCTTCCTGAGGAGATAATCGCAAAAATCGGAATGCGTTTGTATGCTGTGCTTGCTCTCTGCTTCATCGCCGTCGTCGGCGTGTTTGTAGCTCATTCCTTTGAGACCCTTGAATTTCATCTGAACGTAGTACGCGCCTTCGGGCTCTGTGTGACGCATCGAGACCGCGCCTGAGAAATTTTCCTCGAAAGTTTTTTTAAGCCAATCGAGCGCAAGGGAAACCGCTGCGGCCTTCTCGTCATAATGCGCGATCGCGTTCCTGAGCTCGCCCGACTCGACGAACGCGCCCATTATGGACTGGTCGACCGTCCCGGCGGGACCGGTTATCGTGCCGAGCGCGGACTTGAAATTTTTCCTCAGCCCCTCGCAGAATATTACCGCGCTTGTGTTCCTTATCCCGGAGCCGAACACCTTGTGAACGCTGAACGTGAAAATCGTGTGCGTTGGAACCCACTGGGACGCTTTTTCATCACCGCTCGTGAGCGAGGCGCGGATTATGCCGTTGTAGCGCGCGCCGTCAGCGCGGCTTAGCACGCTGTATGTCCCATCATCCAGAACAAGGCACTCGTGCTTCGCCGCAAGCGTTGCTATCGCCTCTGCCTCCTTTTCAGAGTACGCCGCGCCGCTCGGATTCACGAAATTTTGGTATATTATCCTGCCTATCGTCTTATCGCCCGCCAATGCCCTTTCAAGGCTTTCAACCGGAATTTTCCCGTCGCGCGTTTCTATTTTCACGAACGCGCCGTTTTTTCCCGAAAGCACGGAGACGAGCTTAATCTGGTCCTCGAATGTCGCCCACGTGGGCGTTGCCGCGAGGTATTTGTGTCTTCCGCTTCTGTCCACCACGCTGAAAGTCGAGAAGGCGACAAAGTTCATGTTCCTCGCCCCGCCGCCAACCACGATGTTTTCTTCTGGCACGTCGAGTCCAGTCACCTGCTCCACAAGAGGCCGCAATTTTTTTATGTACGCGGGATCGCCACCAACGGGCGTGTAGTGCGCACTCCCTGTTTCCAGAAATTTTTCAACCCCGCGCCTGCGAGTTTCAGGAGAAAGCGAATAACCGGCGTCGCCGAGACCGAAATTAACCGGCGCCTTGCCACCTCGTTTGTGATTCTCGCGATTCTTTGCGGCGAGCGCGTTCAGCCTCTCAGAAGCCGCGTTCACGATTGGTATCGGCGGGGAGGAATACCCGCTTCCCGAGCCGTTTTTTACTTTCAGCAGCTGGTTCTGCGCGTAGTATGCCATCGTTCAACCCGTGGTCCTAGCCCTAGGGCTAGCGGTTAAAGTTTTGTTCTCAGCACCCGCCGTATCGCGGACCCACGTGATAAAGCCTAAGCATTGCTTGTTTCATCTGCCAAATGCCGGTTTTCATATCGCCAGTTGGGTAGATGCAAGGATTGAGCAGAACACTTGCGACTGCATCAGGCAACCCCTCCGCGGGTATGGTTTTCACGTTCGCATTTCTCTCAAGCATGGCAGACACCCCTTTTTAGGGCTTTGGCTTGCCGCCTAAGCCCGGTTAGTTAATCTCCTAATCTTCTGTTCTAGTCCGTCTTCTGCGTTTAAGAAAAAATTCGAGCAGAATTAGAATTAGTCTGCTGCTCAGCGCGTATATAAACGTATCTTCGGCTACTGACGGATGTCGCTGAATGACGTTTTTTGTGCATTAACATCGTTAATCATGAAAAATAATTCATGGGAGTTTTTTCCTCATGAAATTTTCAATCAGGTTCATAACCTCGTGAAGAACTTCGGGCTGCGCGAGGTAAACGATTCGGAAATATTTCTTTTCCAGTATGGGCGAGAAACCGCTTCCTGGGACAGCGAGCACGCCTGTTGTATTGAGGAGGTCGTTCACGAACTCCCTGTCGTCCTTCCATCTTCCGCGCGCATCCTCGAATTTCGGGAGCGCGTAGAACGCCGCGCGCGGTTTTATGCAACTAAGCCCGCGTATTCCGTTGAGGCACTTGTGGATGATGTCCCGCCTCTCGCGCATCCTCCTTATCGTATCTTTTAAATGCTCCTGCGGGCCCGTGAAAGCAGCAAGCATCGCGCGCTGCACAGGGTGGTTGGAGCATAATCTCGCGCGGCACAGGCGCGCGACGCCTTCCCTCACCTCGCGCAGGGCCTCGCCATGGAAAGCGAGATAGCCCCCGCGCGCGCCGGGGTAAAGATA
>JBFMAP010000148.1:0-2747 GCA_040755655.1 Microcaldota archaeon | reverse complement strand
GCAGCTGCGCGATGCGCGCGTAGCTCTCCTTTGAAATTTTTTCAATCTCGTTCCCGATTCCGATTTTCTCCCGCCCGAGCGCGCCAACCTCGGCGTTCAGATTCGCCATCATGTCCCTTGGCTTCCCCCACAGCCCGCCCATGTCCATCTCAACGAACCCAACTTCCGCGAACACGCCCCTGACGTCATAACTCTTGTCAATCGCGAGCAGGCAAACCCGCCCAGCGGCCCTGCCCTTCGAAATGATCTCGAATTTTTTCGTGAGCCTGCGCAACTCGTGCAGAAGGACGTGGTACTTGTGCTGCCCCACACTTCCGAGGTAAAAATTCAGCCTGTCGCTCTTGAGCGCGCCGAAATCAACCTCAAAATCAACGAGATGGTTGAGGATTTTCAGGAGGTTTTTCTTCTCGTTAACCTCATCGTCAATCTCGTCGCCCCTTTTCTGCAACTCATTGAGCCTCGCGTCCAAATCCAGCGACTTGCACTCTGCAACAAGTTCCTCGAGCGGAAGCGGCTTCACCCTCTCGCACACTGGCTGCTTTTTCAGGTATCCCTCAATCGCGCGCAGCCTCACGAGCTGCTCGGAAATGGCGGCGTAAGTCTCCAGCGGCTTATCGCGCTCGATGTTCACCTCGATTTCCTTGAACTCGAGAAGCCCCTGCTCGTGCAGCAATTTTATTACCGCGCCGGCGTCCCTTCTAAGCCCGAGCACCCTGACCTTGGCGAATTTCGCAGGCTTCAACATAAACGATCTCTCGAATATGAAAATGAAAGCCTTGATTAAAGTTTGAAAATCTTCCCAGCAACATCCCGCGGCACGCTTTCATCTACTTCCTGCGCGCGGAGCTCGTCGCCCTTTTTCTCCGCCTCGTGAATTATCCTATCCCCCTCTTTTTTCGTCTCCTTCCGCGCCTCTGCGAGCATGCGGTTCTTCTCGTCGACAGCCTCCTTTCCCGCCTCATCAACAATCCTCTTCGCCCTCTCCCGCGCGCGCCTTCCCATCGACTCCGCGCGCCCCCTCGCTCTGTTCACTATTTTTTCTGCTTCTTTCTCGGTCTCCTTGAGCGAGCCTATCTCGCGCACGAACTCCTCATCCTGCATTCCCTTCTCTTCCCTTCCCTCGCCGTGCCCGTGTTTCTCGCTCATATAACCCACCTACACTATCAACGTCGTTTTTTATAAGCCTGCCTGCCGCCCATCCCGCTATCTTCTCTCATAGGAAAATAGTATTTCGCATTTCACAGGGAAACTTTTAAAACCATTATGTCGGCCGACGCGTTGAACTTATTTTTCCCTCGCGGACATTATAAAATAAACAAGGGAGAAGGGTAGAATTAAACTGAAGAAATACCCGTAGATAACTGCAGTTAAAGAAGTACAGCCGCAGTGACATCTCGATGGAAAAATAGGAAATAGTAGATACTCATAATCCACGCAGTTTTCAAAACCTCCGGGGAGACAGGAGCACCTTATCTCAGGGATAAGAATAAACCAAAACAACCACCAGAACAAAGTGGCTACCAACGAGTAAATTATTTTCTTTTTGTTGGGTTTTAGATTCATAACCTCCCCCCAATCTCATCTCAAACTAATTCAAACGCCGCAACATTCTCGTATATCGGCCCCTTTGGCGTGAGCGTGCTTTTCTTCAGCAAAAACTCGCGCACCTCGCACTCACCCAACGAGACGTTTTTGTTGCGCGCGACGCGCTCCCGCAGGCCCGTGCTGGGTTTTTCCTTCACGCGCGCAAGCGTGAGATGCGGGGAATAACTCTCTGTTTTAAAATGCAGCGCGCGCAGCGCCTCGTTGATTCGCGCGTGCAGTTTTTTCAGCCCCTCGCCCTCAACACCGACCCACACAACGCGGATGTAATTTTCAGAAGGGAACGCGCCCATCCCCCCAAGTTTCATCGCGAATTTCTCGCTTTTAATTTCCCCAAGCGCGCGCACCAGCTCGTCTTTCTTTCTCTCGTCAACTTCGCCAAGAAACGCGAGCGTGATGTGCAGGTTCTCTTTCTCAACTAACTTGAGCCCTTCGCGCGGAATATCATTTTGCAGCAGGACGATTTTCTCGCGCAAATCTTCCGGGATTTCAACTGCGATGAATAATCTCATACCCCGCCCCATTATCTGATTGTCGAAGTTAAATATTTATATATAACATGAGAGAGATTAAAGGAGGTGGGAGATATGAAAAAACTGCTCGTGTTCTTTGCCGCGTTGGTTGTGTTGTCCAGCGTGGCTTTTGCCGCCGGTGACAAGTATTTCATCTATTTCAAAACAAAGCCGACGCGCGAGGATGTTGATAAGGTGAGCGCGAACGGCGCGCTGCGATTCACTTACCGAGATATGCCTGTAGTTTCAGCAGAAATTCCAGAAGCCGCCATAGGCGCGCTCCTCAAAAATAAGAATATTGAAAGAATCGAGCCCGTCGAGGTCGCGTATATCGCTGTTCGTCCAGAAGGGAAACCATCAGGAGGAAAGCCCCAGCCATCCCAGGTTCTCCCGTGGGGCATAGCGAAGATAAACGCGCCGAACGCGTGGAACTCCAGCACAGGGGCAGGCGTGCGCGTTGCTGTTCTTGACACAGGGGTTGACAGAAACCACCCTGACATAGCGGCAAATCTGTTGTGGTGCAAGAGCGAGTTAGGCGCGAAATCGTGCGAGGACAAGAACGGTCACGGAACGCATGTTGCAGGAACTCTTCTTGCGCTAAACAACAACATCGGCGTGGTGGGCGTGGCGTAC
>JBFMAP010000147.1:0-2758 GCA_040755655.1 Microcaldota archaeon | reverse complement strand
TCGCCCACGAGAAACGAACTCCCAAGGAGCATCGCGGCTATGTTCCGCAGGTCGCGCGCCTCCTCCCTGCCGAGCGCGTCTATGTTCTCGAGAATCTTCACGAGGAGGAGGAAATCCCTTCGCGCGGCTATGTCGAAGCAACTGTGAACCCCGACGCACCGCAGCTGCGCGAACCCCTCGTCCGCGAGCTCCTCGCTCACCTTCTGGATGATGTGCTCCCTCATAGGTAAATTTTGCGCGGTAAGTATTTATATCTCTAATACCCCAAATCACCCCCATGGATTTTCTCGCGCTATTCGGAGTCGTGCTTCCGGTTTTCCTGCTGATAGCCCTTGGCTTCTCATTCACGCGTGCGAGGCTCTTCAGGGAGGGCGACGACCGTCCCCTGAACGATTATGCGTATTATGTAGCGTTCCCGTGCCTGATTTTTTTAAGCCTGGCAACCTCCAAGCTTGATGCGAGTTATTTCGCCTCCGCGCTTGTGAGCGTTTTGGCGATGCTCGCGTGCGCCGTTCTCGCATTTTCAGTTTCGCGAGCGCTTGGCTTTGGCAGGGTTGAGACAGGCGCGGTTGTTGCCTCCTCTTTTCTCGGGAACGTCGCGTACATGGGGTTCCCGGTGGTTTCAATGGCGCTCGGGGCTGGCGCGCTGCCAATAGCCGTGTTCATCTCTGCCGCTTATCTGATTGTTGCGCTCTCGCTCGGGGTTTTCATACTCCAGCACTACTCCGGCGCAAAAATAAATACAAAGGACGCGGTTCTGAAAATCGTGTTGAATCCGCTTTTGTGGGGGACGCTTCTGGGGATAATCTTCTCGCTCGCGGATGTTGCTATCCCGCAGCTCCCTGCGTCAATCCTGTCGATGATAGGCGCTTCCACATCGCCCGTTGCTCTGTTCGCGCTCGGCGTGTTCCTCTCGCAGTGCTGCGTGCAACTCAAGCCCTCGCGCGTCGCCGCTCTTTCAGCGCTCAAACTCCTCGCGCTCCCGCTCCTCGCGTTTGTTTTCGCGCGCGCTCTCGGGTTGAGCGGAGTTCCGATGCGCGTGGTTCTTCTCGAGGCAGGGATGCCCCTCGCGGTCACGAATTTCGTGCTCGCGGAGCAGTTCAAATCAGATAAAACTCTCATAGCGTCAGCCACGCTCGCGACCACGCTCATCTCCCTGCTCACGCTCTCGGCGATGTTGCTGATGTTCTAGCAGCCTCGTACTCCTCAATAAGAATATTCCTAATCTCTTTCAATTTTGCTATGTCAACAAATCGGCCTTTTTTAACAAATCCAACGAAGCCGCTTTTTTTAGTATAAACCATTACGTCATCATACTCTTCAACATGCCGTGCATCTATTCTCTTCTTAATAATTTTTTCTCTTAGAAATTCCTTCACTCGAAATTTTTTATATTTTGAAATTTCCGGCAAAATTATTTGGTAGCACTTCCATTTGTTTCTCCTAGCTTTTCCAAGCGGAAAAGAGCTACATGTGGAAAATGCTTTATCAACTCTCTTCAATATCCGTTCTCGCATTAAATCGAAATCCACGAGCCCATAGGGCCGGTATTTCTTTTTCTTTCCCTCAATCGTCCTATGCAGGTCGGCTTTTCCATTTTCTAAGAAACACAAAGTGTAATGAAAATCGAATCCGGGGAATTTCCATATTAGTTTGTTATTGGAAATTACCATCAAAAAATTGCGTTCTTTTTCATTAATTCTACGTCGTCCAATTGTCTTTAAAAAATGTTCCATAGTTGGCATATAATCGTCCATCTGATAAAAAATGCTCCAGCCGGGATTTGAATTCCCACCACCCTTTTCTCATTTCTCTTTTGGGGTATCCTAGCACTTTTCTCTTTCTCAAAGAGAAAAGGGCGGGCCCGGGTCGTCGGCTCGAAAGGCCGATATCCTTGACCGTGCTAGACGACTGGAGCGCGCAGATATTAGGAAAAAGAGGTTTATAACTCGAACGGTTTGAGGTGTTCGCGGATGCGCGCGGCTATTTTTTCTATGCCCTCCTCACCATTTATCCTAATCCATTTTTTCGAGAATATGCCGCGCGCGCTCAATCTCCTGTAGTTCGCCCTCACCCTCGCGAGGAATTTCCTGTTCTCCTCGAACCTGTCAAGCGCGCCCTTCTGTTTTCGCTTCCTTCTCGCTGATGTTTCAGGTGAAATATCTATGAAAAACGTGACGTCCGGCACAATGAACCCCATGACGCGCGCCATCCCCGCGCACTCATCAAATTTCATCCCCTGCGCCGCCTGGTACGCGAGCGTGGATGTGATGTACCTGTCCAGCAAAACAACCTCACCGCGCGCGAGTTTTTCGCGTATTTCATTTTGGTCGAGGAGGATGTCTGACGCGAAAAGGATAAAGAGCGTGGGGGCGTCTAACTTGTTTTTGTTTTTTTTGTCGTTGAGGTACGAGTTGATGAGTTTCCCGAAAATGCTCTTTGTGTTCGGGTACGCGTAAATCGAGGCCTTGCGGCCGCTGCGCGCGAGATGGCGTTTGAGCGCGTCCGCCTGCACCCTCTTCCCAGCGCCGTCTATTCCCTCAAAACAAATGAGAAACCCGCGCGTTTTCATGAGTGCTTTTCAGCGATACAATTTTTAAATTTGCACGCGATAGGAACCCATGGAAAGGCTTGTTCTCGCGAGCCCGAACTGCGCGGATTTGGGGATAGCAGGCGCCGCGCAGCTGGAAATAAAGAGTTTCCCAGACGGGGAAAATTACGTGCGCTTGCCTGTCGGCTGCAAAGGAAGGGACGTTGT
>JBFMAP010000146.1:0-2797 GCA_040755655.1 Microcaldota archaeon | reverse complement strand
AGTTCGAATCAAGCGCGCGTAGAAAAATGTTTTTCTCACCCAATTCGTCGGATATTGGGAAAACAATCGCGCATAAGCCTGAAGAATCAGTCGCGCACGCGAGAGAATCAGATGCGCGCACGTTTAAATTGGCGAGCGGCTCTCCGTTTAAATTCGCGTTGATTTTTATTGTTGCTGTCTCATAAGGGAAATACGCGCTGTTGGTGTAATTTTCGAGAAGGAGCGCGCTTAACTCGATTGCCGGCGTGGCATACGTGAGCGAGTAAGAGCCCGCAGTGCAATTTGTAATCGTAATCTTATTCCCGCTGAGGAGGCATTCGGCTGAATTTCCGCACTCAAACTCCCCGTCCGCGTTCGATGTGCGCGCGTCGTTTGCGTCGTTTGGTATTTCAATTTCAAGCGTTCCGTTGTCGCGCGAGCACGCGAGCGAGGCGTTCCAGTTTGTTTTATTTCCACTTACCGCGTAATTTCTCTCAGCGTATCTCTGAGTTGTGGAGCGCGCCAGATATCCCAAATCCAAACTCGCGTAAATCGTCCCGCACGAGGAGGAGGGGCACGCGCCGGAGCCGAGAGGGATAATCTGCTGCCCTCCCTCAGGCGAGATTGTGAGCGTGTTTGCGCCCGTATCGAAGCAGGTGCCTGCGAAATAAAGGGTTCCGTCGCGCGCGCCGCATGACGCCTCGTATGCGTTTACGTATCCCTCGCACCCGTTCACGCGGACGCGGATTCCCCCGGAACCGTAAGGGCCTGTCGCCATCCACGCGAGATGAAGTGCCCCGCCCGAGGTTATTTGTTCCGCGTTCAGGTTGAAGTTTATGATTTCATTTGGCGCGATGAGGTTCAAGAGCGAGGCTGTGCACGAGGTCGCAGAGGGCCTCAGGATTACCGCGTTCTGCACCTCGCAGTTCTGGTTCACGCTCCACGCAGGCAGGCAGGTCTGCCACAGCCCCACTCGCGGCTCGAGGGAAGTCTCGTTGTATATTACTTGGTCTGCGGAAACGATTTGAAGAACGAGAATCGCGGCAAGTGCCGCTAGGCCTTTTGAGCCCATACTGTTTTTTTATTGCATCGAAAACTTAAATTACTTTCCGCGAGATGTTTAGCAAGAGGGGGAGCGCGTGGGATTTTTCGATTCGATTTTTGGGAAGAAAACCGGCGGCAGTGAGGTAAAGGGAAGGATGAACGCGCGCGCGCTTGTCGCAGAGCTCAGGAGGGAGGAGGAGAAGAGGCTCGCCGGCGCGCACTCGGAATGCGGCCCGCTCTGCGGGAGGATAATGGAGTCGTTCGGCGAGATAGAGAATGTCGCGCGCGAGCTTGAGAAAAAGAACGTGGATATGGATCCTGCCTTCGCGAAAATCGCCGGAGGGATGAGGACGAATTTCGTGCCCCGCGCGCGCTCGGCGACAAAAATTGAGTTGAAGGGAGAGGGCTATTCTGACCTCCTCTTATTCCACGAGGCCGCGATGCGCAACCTCGCCACGCTCACGAAAATAAGTTCGGACAACAGGTATCTTTTTCACTTCTTCAAGGAAGAGATGGGCAGGCTCGGGGACGCGGTGAAGCGCGCGACGAAATACGCGGACGAGCTGAAGGAGAGATTGGACGCGAGGAGAAAATCAGCGGAGCCTGTTGAGAGCCTGCGCGCAGAGGCGGAAAAGTTCGAGGGGAAACTCGGCGAACTCGCGAATCTGAAGAGCAGTATCGCAAAAATACAGGATGAGGTCAGGGAGAAAACTGGGCGCGCCTCGAAATTTGTGACTGATGATTCCGGCTTCAGGAAGATTGACGAGACGCGGGCGCAGAAGGCCAAGGCGCGCGAACTGATATCCGCGAGGCTGGGCGCGCTCGAGAGGCCCCTGCGCAAGTTCGAGAAAATCTGCGCTGACGCGTTTCTCAGGAAACTGGCAGGAGAATACGTGAGCGCGCCCTTCGAGACCTTCGCGCGCGAGGAGGCGGAGTATCCGCACCTGAAATCCCTGCTCGTTGCGCTGCGCGCGTGCATTGAGAAAGGTGAGATAAAACTGAAGAACCAGGAGGGGATAATTGAGGACTGCACGCGCATAATAGACGGAAGCCTCGCAGCGTGGGCTGAGGAATACAAAAGACTCGGCAAAGAGGAGGAGGCGCTCGAAAAGGAAACCGAGCCCGCGAAACGAATTATGGAGGAGAAGAAAAACCTCGAGGACGAGGTCCGCGCGCTCGGGGACGAGTTGAAGAAATCCGCTGCGCGCGCAGACGCGCTTGAGAAGGAAATTGATGAGAAGAAAGCGGAACTGGAAAAGCGGTTTGAAAAAATAGTGAAAAGAAAAATAGAAATAGAATTAGAAGGCGAATCTTAATTTCACCATTCGTCAGCGTGCTCGAGCTGCATTATTTTCTCCTCGAGCTCGCCCCTCTGCTTCTCGAGCAGTTTCCTAATATTCTGCATCCTCTTCTCCTGCACGTCGACCATCTTGTACTTGCGCGCGGCCTTGTTGAAGTGCTCGATGCTGACGGTGAAGAACTCCTCCTCGTCCATCCTCTGCGCGATGTCCGCGAGTATCTCGCCAAGGAGTTCGTTCGCGGCGATTTTCACGTCGCTCTTTATCTGGTGCGCCTTCTTGAAGTTCTGCTTTATTATGCGGACTACCCGCGCGCTCGGGAACGGGAGTTTGGTCTCCTGCTCGAGGGGTATGTCTGGCTCCAGCTCCTCGCCGCCAGCCACAGCAGCCCCTGTTTTCTCGACGCGCTCCTCCTCTGACAGCTCCTCTTCCTCGACCATGAAACCACCTCTAAAACAACCTCAAATTCGGCGTAG
>JBFMAP010000145.1:0-2811 GCA_040755655.1 Microcaldota archaeon | reverse complement strand
GCGCTTCTTCTGTCTACTCTTCATCTATGCCACCTGCCGGCACTGGTCACCGCTGGCCGGCGGAGGTTTTACGAAAGCGGAAAATAAAGATTACGAGGAAAAGCGAGGCGAGTTATGCACCAAAACATAATTAACCGTCTTCTGGAGAAGGGGCGGAGTCACGAGCGTCGTGAGGAAGGCCATCGAGGTTATTATCGTGTATTCCGCCGCCCCGAGGATGCCGGTGGTGAGCCCGTAGAGCGCGATGATGAGCGCGATTTCGCCCCTCGGGACCATCCCAATCCCGACCACGACCGACTCGTTGAGCGAGGAGCCGAGGAGGCGCGCGGCCAGCCCGCACCCGATGAGTTTCGTGAGAAGCGCGAGGATTGTAACGAGGAGGATTGGAACCAGGAACGGGCCAAGCGCGGCGACATCAACCATCATCCCGAGCGTGATGAAGAAAATAGGCGTGAAGAGCGCCTCGAGAGGAAAGATTGTTTCTGCGAGGCGGCTCGCGAACCTGCTGTAATTCAGAGTGACGCCTGCGATGAACGCGCCCACAATCGCTGAGAGCCCTATGAACTCGGCCACATACGCGTAAGTGAGCATGAGCGCCATAACCCCGAGAAACGTGCGGTTCGAAATCTGCTTCTCTCGCGCCTCCACGTAATTCTCTGCGATAAACCTTCCGAGAAGTATGCCGCCGACTATGAAAATGAGCGCTGTGAGGGAGATTTGGAGAAGGGGCGCGAGCGATGAGAGCGAGAGGGCCTGCGAACTGCTCACGAAAGAGAGCACTAGAAGCGCCAGAATGTCGTCGATGACCGCCGCGCCGAGCAGGAGTTTCGCGAAATCGCGCTCGAGAAGTTTGAACTCCGCGAGAATCGCCACGGTAACTCCAACGCTCGTGGCAGTGAGCGCCGCACCGAAGAAAAGGGATGCCGCGGAGGAGTAGCCGCTGAGCTCGCCGAACCAGTAGCCGCACACGAATGGAACAAGAATCCCGAGGAGCGCGACGACGAAATTCTTGAAGGTGAAAATCTGCCTCACCTCGCTGTGAAGCCCTATTTTGAAAAGCAGTATTATGGCGCCGAACTGCGCGAGAGTTTTTAAAACCGCGATGTTGTGGGCGAGTATGGAAGGCGGAGTCGCCGGGAGGCTGATTGGAAAAACCGAGTTCGCTGAAATCGAACTGATTGTTTGCGAGATTGCCGGCCAGGCGAGGTCGATGAAACTAGGACTGAGCACAACCCCGAGCAGAAGCAGGGACATCACGAACGGCTGTTTTATGTAAACGATGAGAAACTCCGCGAGTATCGCAGCGAACAGCAGGAAACTCACCTCGAACCAGATTTTCTTCTCTTCCTCGAGGGGGGTGAAAAGGCTCGCGCGAATCACTGAGAGAAAGAGCAAAATGACGAGCGCGATGAAAAGAAATGCCGCAAGAGGATACATATGTTTGTGCGCTGCGCGAAGTTTTTGGATTGGCATACGCTCACCTGCTCTTGCCCGCGTTGTGCCGCTGGGCCGCGCGCCGTATTATTTTCGAAGTTTTGAAAATGTGCTCGTTCAGTTTGTCCTTGATTTTGACTATGCGCGTTTTCATTCCCTCGGCACTGAGGCGCGCGCGCATTTTCTCGCTAATTTTCTGGTCGTAGCCGTAGGCGATGATGTCCGGCTTCACGCGCTTCACTACTTTGAAAGGGTCGCGCGCATCTCCAACCATCGCTACATCCACGGGCTTGAGCGCGGCAACGATTCTAGCCCTGTCGCGCGCGGCGTGGAGCGGGGCGCGCCTTTTTGCCCGGCGCGCGGTTTCATCGGACGCGACAACGACAACGAGCCTGCCCCCGAGTTTTCTGCATTTCTCGAGAAGGAAAACGTGCCCTGGGTGGATGATGTCGAAAACGCCGCCTGTGAGAACGGTAATTTTCTTTCGCATAAAATCGCCGCGAGATTAGGGATAAACGCGATTGATTGTGCGCGGGAATGGAATCGCGTCTCGTATGTGTTCGAGGTTGAGAAGCCATTTCACGAGCCGCTCGATTCCGAGCCCGAATCCTGAATGGGGAACTGAACCATACCTGCGGAGGTCGATGTACCACTCGTAATCCTTCGTATTCATCTTTTCCTCTTTCATGCGCGCGAGGAGTTCGTCGAGTTCCCAGATTCTTTCGCTGCCGCCGATTATCTCCCCGTGCCCCTCTGGCGCGAGAAGGTCTGCGCACAATGCAGTGCCTGGGTTGTCAGGGTCCTCGCGCATGTAGAACGCCTTCACGCTTTTTGGGTAGTTGTGCACGAATAGCGGCTTCTCAAGCCCTTTCGTGAGCGCCTCCTCCTCGTCAGCGCCGAAGTCCTTCTGCCCCCCGATTTTCATCCCTTTCTTTTTCAGGAAACTGAGCGCGTCCGCGTAACTCATCCGCTTGAACGGCTTCTTAATTTTCTGCAAATCCTCGGGCTTCCTTCCGAGCGCGAGAAGGAGTTCAGCGTGCTCCTTCGCGAGTTTCTGGCACACGTACTCGACCATCTCCTCCTGAAGTTCCATGTTCATTTTGTTGTCGTAATAAGCCATCTCTGGCTCGAGGTGCCAGTATTCCGTGAGATGCCGCACCGTCCTGCTCGGCTCTGCGCGGAACGAGGGCGCGAGTATGAAAACCTTCTCTAGCGCGGTTATGAACGCCTCGTTGTAGAGCTGCCCGCTCTGCGTGAGGTACGCGTCAGTACCGAAATATTTCAAATTAAACAATGTGGAGCCGCCCTCGCAGCCGGATTTGGTGATGATTGGCGGCGCGAGTTCCCAGAATTCGCGCGAGTAAAGGAATTCGCGCA
>JBFMAP010000144.1:0-2812 GCA_040755655.1 Microcaldota archaeon | reverse complement strand
GAGTGCGAGATGTGTCCGCGTGTTATCACCTAGAAAATCTGAATGGGGCCACAGGGATGCGCACCGCGGGCGCGCGGACGTTTGGCTGCGTGCTGCGCGCGGGCGGATTTGAACCCTGACTTGCAGGTATCTCTTGGCAATGGCGCGCGAATGCGCGCCTCGCTCCAAAGTTTCTATCATCCCCGTGGGTCAGAATACCTGCGGCAATGCTTGTCTGGAGCCTGCCGCGCTGCCAGGTTACACTATGGCCCCGCCTGTGGAGATTTTTGGATTTGCGTATTTATTAATCTATTCAACTTTTCCGGATAGTTCGCCTGTCCTCGAATGGGTTATTCCGGTGACCATGTCGGTGTAGTACAGCGTGACCTGCTCGCCGTTGATAGGGTCGCCTGCGCTGCCTGGCGAAACGCCGGTTATGTTGACCTGCGCAGAGCCGCCTGCGCTTATGAGAACGCCTGCGGCAGACTCGAGCGAGCCAGTGCCTTTGTAGGTGATGTTTGTGACGTTCACGCGGTTGCCCTTCTCGTTCGCTAGTTGCAGCTGTATTTTTGTGGAGGTTATCTTCACGTCCGTCGTGCTGAAGCCTGACATTCCCGTGAGCCTGTTCTCGGATGACACCCAGGTTGCCGGGTTGAAAATCCCGAAGTAGAACAAGAGCACCGCTATGATTATAATTGCGATTATCGCCCAGCCGTATGTGACAAGGTATTCCAGCGCCGATTGCCCTTTCATTCCCATGACTACACCAATTATGAAAAATAAAGAAAATAAAAAAGAAAAGCCGGACCTCAGCCCGCCTCTACTTTCCCTGAGAGAGAGCCGGTCAGCGTGTGGCTGATTCCTGTAGCCATGTCCCTGTATGTCAGCGCCACCTGCTCGCCGTTCACCGCGTCACCTACCTGACCCGGAGAAACGCCGGTTATGTTCACCTGCGCCGAGCTCCCAGGACCTATCGTAATGCCACCAGTAGCATTCGCTAGCTGTAGCGAGCCAGTGCCTTTGTATGTGAAGTTAGTGACGTTCACGCGGTTGCCCTTTTCGTTTGCAAGCTGAACCTGTATTGTCGTGGTAGTTATTTTGATGTCTGTCGCGCTGAATCCTGACATTCCGGTCATCCTGTTCTCGGACGAGACCCATGTGCTCGGGTTGAAAATCCCGAAGTAGAACAAGAGCACAGCGATTATGACAATCGCCAAGATGGCCCACCCGTAGGTCACAAGGTACTCCAACGCGGATTGTCCTTTCATACCCATATGTTACACCCCCAATAATATTCGCCGTATTTGTCGCACATAAATATACGACGGCCGCTGTATTAAATTATCTCGGGGGGTTTTTAAACCTTTCGCTCTCGTAATCAGAGGCGAGAAATCATCACGTCGACCATATCGCTCGTGCCCGCTCTTCCTCCAAGGTCGCGCGTGAGAGTTTTTCCATCCGAGAGAACGGAAAGCAGCGCGCGCCTTAGTTTCACTGCGCTCCTCGTTTCGCCGAGCCATTCGAGCATGAGCGCTGACGAGAGGAGCATCGCGCACGGGTTCACGACGTTCTTGCCGGCGTATTTGGGGGAGGAGCCGTGCGTGGGCTCGAACAGCGCGTGCCGCGCGCCTATGTTCGCGCTCGGCGTCATCCCCAGCCCGCCGACGAGTTGCGCGGCCTCATCAGAGAGGATGTCGCCGAATAAATTCGTGGTGACGATTACCTGAAAATCCTGCGGATGCTTGATGAGCCTCATCGCCATCGCGTCCACCAGGACTTCTTCTGTCTTGATTTTCGGATAGCGCGCGGCGACGGCGAGCGCGGCCTCCCTGAAAAGCCCGCACGTCTCGCGCAGGATGTTCGCCTTGTGCACGATTGCCACTTTCGTTTTCTTGTTCTTCAGGGCATACTCGCACGCGAAGCGCGCGATTCGCTCGCTGCCCTTCCGCGTGATTACGCGAATGCTGCGCGCAGTGTCGCCTTTTCTTTCCTCAATTCCTGAATACATTCCCTCGGTGTTCTCGCGTATTATTGTGAGGTCGATGTCGCCGCGGAGCGCGCGCGTATTCGGGTAGGATTTGCACGGCCGCACGTTCGCGTAGAGGTCCAGTGCTTTCCTGAGCGCGACTATCGCGCTCCTGTAGTTCGGTATCGCCGGTGGGGTTGTCACTGCCGCGAAAAGCACGGCATCAGCCTCCCTTGCTGCGCGTATCGTCTCATCTGGAATTGGAGTGCCGCGCCTCCTGTAGCACTCGTATCCCGCATCCGCGTACTCGAATTTCAGTTTAGCAGGAAGTTGTTCTAGCGCGCGCACAGCCTCGCGCATCAACTCAGGACCAGTCCCGTCCCCAGGAATGACGCAGATTTTGTGCATCTAAACCACGCCCTGCAGCTCCTCGATTGAATGCCTTTTCAGAAATTTCAAAATCCCGCCCTCGCGCGCCATGAACGAAACAACGCGCGGAATTTCAACCCCAAAACTCTCACCGCTCGTTTTATTTTTAATTCTCGCACCGACAATCTCTACCTCGTCCCCGTCGTTTATCTTGCCCGCGTTTGTCTGAATCACGAGCAGCCCGTTATTTACCGCGTTCCTGTAGAAAATGCGCGCGAACGAGTTCGCGAGAACCGCGCCGATCCCGCACGCCTTGAGCGCGAGCACCGCTGTCTCGCGGGACGAGCCGCAGCCGAAATTCCTGCCCGCGGCAATGACGTCGCCTTTGCGCACCTCGCGCGCGAACTCGGGCCTGTGCTCTATGAACGCAACGCGCGCGAGTTCCTTCGGGTCAGTGCTCAAATTGTATCTCCCCGGCGTTATCAAATCCGTGTGGAT
>JBFMAP010000143.1:0-2829 GCA_040755655.1 Microcaldota archaeon | reverse complement strand
ATCATCTTTTTTGGCTCGCTCGCTTCTGGTTTCTCTTTCAATGGGATAGTCAACTGAGGCATGCTCATCTCTCTTCCATTATCTTCTTCATCTTCTCGAGCTCGCCCCTGAGGATTCGCTCCTTGTCTATGCCGCTCGCGCCGCCCAACTTATCGTAGGTTATGAGCCTCTCGCTCTTCATCTTCTCCACTACGAGAACTAGAAATTGAATCCACAATTCCATCTCCACATCGTAAAGTTTCGTGAGCTCCTCGCTGCGCTCAAGCGCCCTAACAAGCCGCGTGAGGAATTTCGCGTCCAGCGGCCTCCCCTTTGCCGCGCGCCTCAGGTGCTCAACCAGCACAAGACGCATCATCGCGATTTCCTTGTCAAACCTGACGCGCTTCCCGAACTCGGTCTCGCCAATCCCGCCCCCGACAACGGAATCGACTTTCCCGCGCGACTGGAGCAGCGTGTCCGAGAACGCGTCCATTATCGTCTGCCACGGGATGTCCCTTATGTTGAAACTCTTCGGAATGTGCGCCTTCTTCCTCTGCTCGCGCACGCGCAGAATCGAGCCGAAAATCGAATCCCTGTCGACCATGAAAAACACCACTTATCTCTTTCAGGAAAAAACATTTAAATAATGCATACTGCAAAATTGACATCGTAAACCGACAAAAGACGAATTCGACGCTAATCGAATATCCCTACTCTTAGGTGATAATAGGCGACGATAATGGGTGGGAGAATGGATGGAAAGACAGGAAAACCAGAGGAAATAGCCAAAAAACCCGAGTGGTTCAAAGTGAAGCCCCATCTCGAGGACTACGACAAACTGTACAAGGAATTTGACATGAAGAAGCACGCGCGCGAGATAGAGTTTTTCAAGGACGGCACGCTGAACGTGGCGCACAACTCCCTCGACCGCCACCTCAACACGTGGCGCAAGAATAAAGTGGCGCTCATATATGAAAGGGCCGAGGGCGAAGGCGGGGCGGCTGCGGCAAGGACTGAGAAATTCACGTTTCAGGAACTCGCGCTCCTCTCGAACAAGTTCGCGAACGTGCTGCGCACGCTCGGCATTAAGAAGGGCGACCGCGTTTTCATTTTCCTTCCGCGCGTTCCTGAAGTCTACGCGACATTTTTCGGCGCGCTGAAAGTGGGCGCGATCGCGAGCACGCTCTTCTCAGCGTTCGGACCAGAGGCGCTCATTGACAGGTTGGGCGACAGCAGGGCGAAAATGGTCATCACGAACCCCGCGCTCAAGCCGCGCATCGACAAAGTTGTCGAGCATCTTCCAGACCTCACGTACGTGATGGTAGTCGGCGAAGAGGAGAAGGAGTTTCAGGAGCGCGTGCCGATTGAAGTCCGCTACGAAGAGGAGATGGCAAAAGCAGGCGACAAGTTCGAGTGCGAGAGGATGAAGCCAACGGACTCCTGCTTCATGCTCTACACTTCCGGAACCACCGGAAAGGCGAAGGGCGTCGTGCATACCCACGGCGCGCTGCTCCAGCAGCACCTCACTGCGAAATGGGTCCTGGATTTGCACGATGAGGATATCTACTGGTGCACAGCAGACCACGGGTGGATTACCGGCATTGCATATGGGATGATTGCGCCCCTCTCTCTGGGCGCCACGAGCCTCATTTACGAAGGAAGGTTCGACCCTGAAAAATGGTATTTACTCATCGAGAAGCACAAAGTTACTATTTGGTACACCGCGCCCACTGCAATCCGAATGCTCATGAAAGGCGGGGACGAGTTGGTGAAGAAATATGACACGAACAGCCTGCGCGCCCTTTTCAGTGTTGGCGAGCCGCTCAACCCAGAATGCGTGAGATGGGGGCTGAAGGTTTTCGGGCTTCCTTTCCACGACACGTGGTGGCAGACAGAGACAGGCGCAATTCTTATTTCAAATTATCCCACGATGCCGATTCGGCCAGGCTCTATGGGAAAGCCCGTCCCAGGCGTGGTTGCAGAGATTGTCGATGACAACGGAAACGTCCTCGGCATAGGGAAGGAGGGGAACCTCGCGCTCCGTCCCGGCTTTCCGGCCCTGATGGCCGCGATATGGAATGATGAGAAGAAATACAAATCATATTTCAAGGGCGACTGGTACATCTCCGGCGACCGCGCGCTCAAGGATTCGGATGGATACATCTGGTTCGTAGGACGCGCGGACGACGTGATTAAAACGTCCGGCGAGCGCGTGGGTCCCTTTGAAGTGGAAAGCGTTCTGGTTGAGCACCCCGCGATAGCAGAGGCCGGCGTGATAGGAAAGCCTGACGCGCTCCGCGGGGAAATAGTGAAAGCATTTGTAACGCTGCGCAACGGCTACAATCCCACCCCAGAGCTGGAGGACGAAATTAAGAAGTTCGTGAAGCAGCACCTCGCAGGCCACGCATACCCGCGCGAAATCTCGTTCGTGGACGCGCTCCCGAAGACGCGCAGCGGAAAGATAATGAGGCGCATACTGCGCGCGAAGGAGATGGGCCTGCCGATTGGCGACATCTCGACGATGGGGGATGAATAGCTCCTGTGCTTTTCTACTGCTCCGCAATCTTTCTCTTCAACTGCCCGATTTCCTCCCAGAGCGCGGTGTCCCTTTTCAGGGGGTCGTTCCTGGATTTTTTCTCCAACTCCCCCAATCTTATTTTCAAATTCATCCTGTGCCGCGAGAGGTCCTTTTTGCTCATCCCCATAACATCAACTCTACTTATTTCAGTAGATCCGAAAGTCCTTTTTCTTTCTGATGGATATTTGTAGCCCAAATTTTAAATAGTCGCATCCCGCAGCCCCAGGCGGCCTTCACGCAGCCAAAAAGGGATGCGGGAAAGGCGACTAGTA
>JBFMAP010000142.1:0-2830 GCA_040755655.1 Microcaldota archaeon | reverse complement strand
CCTCGAGTGACGGCATTTCCTCCTTTTTCCCGTGCTTCGCGCTTTCCCTTGCGGCGAGTATGCGCTGGATTACCTCCTCCCGCGCCTTTTCCGTGCGCGCGGCCTGCAACTTTTTTTCCTCCTCGCGCGCTTTGCTCTCCTTCCTCATCCTACCCTCTTCGAGCCTCGCGCTGGTCGCAACCTTCACGGCGAGCCCCTCTGCCCTCATCCTCTCGCGCTCGGCAATCTCCTCCCTTGTCGGCTGCGCCTCTGTTATCATCCTTGTGGCGACAGCCGCCTTCTCGACCTTTGCTATGAGCGTTCTCATATCGCGGTAGGTCTGCGCGCGGGCATCCTCCCCAGGCTCCCTCACCTCTTCGACCTCCCCCTCTTCTTCGCCTCCCTCCTTTTTCTGCGCAGCAGCGGCCATCTCGTATTTCCTGGCCTCCTCCACGAAGTCCTTGAAAAGCCGCGCCCTCGGGTCGCCTGCGCCAATTCTTACCTCCTCTATTTCCATCAAACCACTCGATAATCACGCAACCATTTTCGGAGTCCAGGGACGGTTCGCCTCAGCGAGCCCAGCCACCCATGCCGGGTCCTTGTAATAATGCCCCACAATCTCGCCCACAGGATTCACATCGAACATCCTGCCCTTTATCATCCACTCGAGCACCTTCATCTTCTCATCCACGTCAGCGCGTATCTCCTTGTTCGTCATTCCTGCGTAAAGCGCGAGAGTGTCCGCAAGCGCGCTGAGATCATTCAGTTCCTTAAGTTTGTCGGCCTTTATGTCCCACCTGTACAGTATGTTTATGTCCCCGCCCTTTATGATTTCCGCGAACTCGAGCGTCCTCCTTATCCCGAGCCTCCTGTGCCTGAAAGTCACCACGATTCCTGAGAGCGACTCGAGCATGAGTTTCGGCACGTTGATTGGCGGGTTTATCAGTCTCGATATTGTCTCGTTCGCGTTGTCCGCGTGAATCGTCGCATAAACAGAATGGCCTGTGTGCATCGCCTCGAACAGAATCTCCGCCTCGCGCTGGCGGCGGACCTCGCCCACGAGGATGCGGTCAGGCCGCTGGCGGAGCGCGTTCACGAGAAGGTCGAGCATCGTGATTTCACCCTTCCCCTCTGCGTTCGGCTCCCTTGTGACCATTGGTATCCACTGGAGGAAATCAGGGAGGGTGAGTTCGCGCGTGTCCTCTATGCTGATGATGCGGTGGCTTGGCGGGAAGAACGTTGCTATCGCGTTCAGGAAGGAGGTCTTCCCGCTGCCGGTCCCCCCGGAAATGAGAAGCGAGAGTTCGTTCTGTATGCAGGTCCAGATGAGGCTCGCGACCTCGGACGAGATGCTTCCCGCGTCAATCAGGCGCGTGATGGTCCATGGGTTCTTCGAGAATTTCCTTATCGTGATTGTGTTCCCGCACTGCGAGACAGGGAACAGCGTCGCGTTCACGCGGTCTCCTGTCACGAGGTGCGCGTCCATCAGCGGCACGAGGACGTTAATCTGCCTGCCCACCCTTCTCCCTATCATAGCCGCGTAATCGTATATGGTCTCCTCGCTGCGTATCCTTATGTTCGTCTTGCACCATCCGTATTTCTTGTGGTAGACCCACAGCGGCTCGCCTGACCCGTTTATGACGACTTCCTCCAGATTGTCGTCGCGAACAGGCGCCTCGAGTTCCCCGAGCCCTATGGTGTTCTGAATCAGATACGAGCTGAGGATTTTCTTCGTGTCGTCCGAGAGCGTGGGGAAATGCCTGCCAAGAAGCCTGAACGCCCTCTCCTCGAACTTCTTCTTCACCTCAGCAGCCATCTTCGGGTCTATCATCTCCGCGATGTCGAGTTTGACCTCTGTTATCAGTTCGCCCTTCAGCGTGTTAAGCACGATTTTCGTCCCCTCTCCCAGGCCTGGAATGAGCACATTGTAACTGAAAACGAACTCGCCCCTGTCCACTATCTGGACGTTTACCGGTATGCCCTCTGCGTCGAACGAGTAGGACTCTATGAGTTTGCCTGCCTTCTCCTCGATGAGCGCGCCTGCCTTCACGTCCGCGACCGCGCCAACCCTCGCATCCGCCTTTTTCTCCTCAGCCAAAACAATCACCGCTATTTGGGTTTGGGCTTCCCGCCCTCGCTCTCCTCGAGCAGTTTCCTGAGCATGCCCCTGAGCTCCTCGCGCTTCTCCTCGAACTTCTTCTCCTCAGCCCTTACCACGTCGACCTTGCTCTTTATCTCCTCTGCCTTTGACCTTACCTCCTCGAGCGTCTGCTCCCCTCCCTCCATCTTCAGCATGTCGACCTCCTTCAAAAGAATTGACGCCTGCTGCTCAAGCCGTCTTGCCTCATCACGCATCCTTTTCAAAAAGTTCTCGGCTTCTGTTCTCCTGCTCAGGAGGTTGTCGAATTTCTCAGTGAAGCCCTTAACCTCTGCAATCTCCACGTTCAGCTGGGTCTTCATCTTGTCGATGCTCTCGCCCTTGTCTATCTCGCCGAGTCTCTCCTTCGCCTTCCCGAGCTCCTCGTCGATTTTCTTGATGGTGCTCTCGTACTGCTCTATCCTGTTCGCGAACGTGGCCTGGAGTTCCTTGAGCGCCTTGTACTGCGACTGCTGCTCGTTTATCAGTTTGAGCGCTGCGCTCGCCTCTGCTATCACCTTCTTGCTCTCCTCGCCGAACGCCTTGAACTTCGGAACATCCTTGTCGATTTTTTCCAGCTGCGCGCTTATGCTCGCAATCGTCCCCTTCACGTCAGGAATTTTGCTCTCGCTCGCGCGCAAACTCTGCTCGAGCGCGACCACGTCCTTTTTTAGTTTCTCCTTTTCCTCGGTGTGCTTCTTTATTACCTCGTCC
>JBFMAP010000141.1:0-2834 GCA_040755655.1 Microcaldota archaeon | reverse complement strand
GGCCTGTCAACGCCTCGTGCGCGCACGCGGAGTCGGTTTCGGCGCCGCAAAAGTCCCGCGTGCAGGGGTTGTTGTCGTCGCACGGAAGGCACTGGAGCACAGGGCAGAGGTTTGGGTTCGGGACGACGGTGCCGTCGGGGCAGGTGTAGTTCTGAGGCTTCGGGCAGTCCTCCAAGTCATCAACAATCGTCCCGTCGTCGCAGATGTACTTAGGTGGCCGCGGGCATTTCTTGGGGTCGTCCACCTTCGTCCCGTCCGGGCATCTGAACTTGCACTCATCGGGATACTGCACGACGGTCCCGTTCGCGCACGTGTATGTCGGCGTGGCGTTCGTGTCGTTCTGCGGCGGAGCCGTGCCAGGAAGCTGTATGGGGCATCCTAGCAAAAATAACGAAATTAGCAAAACGCCAAAAATCAAAATCGCTCGCTTCATATGGGAAAATAGGGCGCGCGAATTTAAAAAGTTAGCCCTCGTGAAATAATCGGTGAGATTATGCCCGCGTACGACACGGCCGATACGCCGACATCAAAACAGGTTCCTCTTCATCCGAATAAAATTTTGAAGAAGACGATAAGCGGAAGCGCCTCGGCCTTGCTGGTGTTGCTGTTCGTTTCTTTCATGATCATAGCAGTAACCGCTTCTGCGATAGGCTTGTCAGTTGCGCTAGGCGTGGCGATAGTTATTTTGGTCGGCGCGGTTGCTATCGAATATATTTACCAGACGTGGTATTACAGAGCATATTACTACGACATTAAAACAGAAATTCTCGTGATAAGGAAGGGCGTGTTCGCGCCCAAGGAGATATCCGTTCCGTTCGCGCGCATCCAGGACGTGTATGTTGACCGCGACCTGCTGGACCTCGCGTTCGGGCTGTATGACGTGCACATCTCCACAGCCACGGAGCAGTCAGGCGTGCACGCGCACATCGACGGCGTGGACGAGGGGAACGCGCAGAAACTGAAGGAGATGATTATTGCGCGCGTGAAGAAGGAATCGAAGAAGAAAAATGAAGGGCTTTGAGGCGGGAGCACGAACCTAAAAACGCTTCTCACCGAGAAAAACGAGGCGTCGTGGGACAGAGCGATTCGCGTGTTGGTTGGGCTTGCGCTGGTTTTCGCGTTCTCGCAGTGGTGGCTCGCGGGCTGGCTGAACTACCTCGTGCTCCTCGCGGGGCTGGGCGCGCTTTCACGGGGATAACCGGGCACTGCACGCCCTACTCGCTGCTCGGGTTTAGGACTGGCGGGACATGGCCTTTTGCCGTCGTAAACTCCGTCGGAAAAAGCAAAGGTTTATATACCACCTCGGGCATAGAGATAATGCACGAGGGAAAAGCCTGTTCCTGTGCGGGTTTTGGGGGTTCAAGAGGCTAGAAGTGTTGCTCGAGAAATGTTAGGATTCGCGCCCACAATTTGGAAATTTGAAAAAAATTTCAAAGATTTCAAAATTCATGTTCATAAGTTTGACAGGTTTGTGTTGAAGGGTCGCCTGAAAAAGCAAAAAGTTAAGCCGGAAACGCGGAGAGGTGTCCGCGGAATATAGCGCGAGGGCGCGCGGTTTGCCGAAGGCAGATGCGCCCGACCAATTTGCGGCAAGCCGCAAATGGATTCGCAAGTTCGAACTTGCGAAATATTCGCGACGACCAATTTGTCCCAGAGGACAAATGGTCCATTCGCGCGGAGCGCGAATCGGAAGTCGCGAATGGTCCATTTTTGCCTCGAGGCAAAAATTGGAGCGAGTTTGTATTGTTGGCGTTGTTTTTGCTTTGGGTGCCTTTTTGTATCGAGGTGTATTGAATGAGCGACATATGTCCGGACTGCAAGAGCAGCCGTCTCACGCGAGACTACGAAAAAGGGGAACTGGTGTGCTGTGACTGTGGTTTAGTGATAAGCGAGAACATGATGGACAGCGGACCCGAGTGGAGGGCCTTCGACGCAGAGCAGACGAAGGAGAGGGCGAGGGGCGGCGCCCCGATATCGTACATGCGGCCGAACAAGGGGCTGGTGACAGAGATAGACCAGTACAACAGGGACATAAGGGGCGCGCGCATATCGAGCAGGAAGCAGGCGCAGTTCTACAGGATGCGCAAGTGGCACAAGCGCGCGAGCATAGCGAGTTCGACAGAGAGAAATCTGGCGATAGCGCTGAGCGAGTTGAACAGGATATCCTCATACTTGGGGCTTCCTGACAGCATCCGCGAGTCCGCGGCGCTCACGTACAGGCGGTGCATCGAGAAGGGGTTGATTAAGGGAAGGCTCATCGAGAGCATCGTGTCCGCGGTTATTTACGCGAAGTGCAGGGAATGCGGAATTCCGCGCACGCTGAATGAAATTGCGGCCATTTCCGGTTTGAAGAAAAAGGAAATCGGGCGCGCGTACAGGAACATCAACCACGAGTTGGGGATGAGAATCCCGCTCACTGACCCGAGTTATTACGTGCCCAGGTTCACGGCCGCGCTTAATTTGAGCGGCTCTGTGCAGGAGAAGGCGATAGAACTCATAAAGAAAGCGACGAGGAAGAGGCTCATCTCCGGAAGGGGTCCGACAGGCCTCGCGGCTGCGGCAGTTTACACCGCGAGCGTACTTTGCAACGAGCAGAGGACGCAGAAGGAGGTCGCGGACGCGGCTGGAATAACAGAGGTAACAATAAGGAACCGCTATAAGGAACTCAAGAAGGAGCTCGGGCTGAAGATTGACATATAGCCGCGCCGGCTCTGTAACTAATTACGGCAGGTGACTTTTTTATATAGGAGAACACCCCTCAAGCTTCCTGCGTGGGAGGCAAAAGGGGTGTCTCCCAATGGTTTGTGAATATTGTAAAGGCGACCGGGTTATTA
>JBFMAP010000140.1:0-2846 GCA_040755655.1 Microcaldota archaeon | reverse complement strand
CGAGTCAGGGAACTTTCTCCTCATATCCCAAAATTATTTGGGATTTCGTTTGAACCCACGCAGCCACTAAAGGCATAGGAGTTCCGGCGAACGTTGCGATGAAGTGCTTCAATTCTTTCTTTTTTCATTGAAGTTTTTTCTTTCTTTACAAGAAAGAAAAAAGTTCACCTCAGTCCTACGCATTTGACCTGGCTCTGCCACCCCCGCATAAGCATGAACTACTTCAAATCAGCGAGAAGTTTCTCGAACTCCTCGCACTTCTCCTCCAGTATCTCGGCTGACTTCGCGATTATGTCGCTCGGCGGAAGGTTCCCGAACGACTCGACCTTGAAATTGATGATGCTCCTGTCCTTCGGGTTTATGCTGTAGCTCACGAGCCCGGGCTGGAACTTCGCGTGCTCGCGCGCAGTCCCCAAGCGCGCCTTCGCCTCGAGGCGTAGGCGCTGGTCAGCGAGCAGTTTTATCACAGGGATTTTGTTGTTCGCGACGCGAATCTTTGAGTCCGAACTCTTCAGTTCTTTTGAGTATATCGTTCCCGGGCCCTCTACATCGAGCGAGAGGAGAACGACCTCGTCCTTCTTGTAGCCCTCCGCCGTCTTGAGCGGGATGAGCGCAAGGCGGTTCGCAATATACTCGTCGAACAGCGAGGACGAGTTCTCATAGAACGTGACCGAATCGATGGCGAACACAGGGACCTGCGAGATTGCCGTCCTCCTGAGCGCGTTCGCGAACTGCACGCTCGCGTCCTTGATACTGAACCCCAGAACGCCATCCTCGTGCTTTATGTTCAGTATTTTCATAAGCCTCACCGTTCTAAACCCTCCTTCCCCTTCTCCCCCCAGGCCTTTTCGTCGTGTCTGTCGGAATAGGCGTGACATCCTCAATCTTTCCTATCCGCAACCCTGAGCGCGCGAGAGCCCTCACCACTGCCTGCGCTCCTGGGCCAGGGGTTTTCGAGCCGTGCCCGCCAGGCGCGCGTATCCTTATGTGCACTGAGGTTATGCCCCTCTCCTTCGCGAGGTCCGCTGCCTTGAACGCTGCCTGCATCGCGGCGTACGGCGAGCCCTCTTCGCGGTCTGCCTTCACTATCATGCCGCCGCTCGCCTTCGCGATAGTTTCGGCACCGCTCAAATCCGTTATTGTTATGAGCGTGTCGTTCTTCGAGGAGAAGATGTGCGCGATCGCCCATTTCTCCTCGTATCTTTTCCTCGGGGCCGCAGGCGCGGTTTGCGCTGGCGTCTGCGCTGCCTGCGCTTCCTGCTTTGGCGCGGCTTCTGCTTGAGGAGCCGGCGCGGTTTGCGTTGTTTGCGCGGCTTTCGCGGTCTCGGCTGGCTTTGCCTCCGCAGGTTTTTCCTTTTCCTCGGTTTTCGCCTCGTCTTCCTTTTCCATCTACACCACGCAACCGCAATCTATTCGCTGCTTTTTTTGCCCTCCATCACAGGAGTCGGCTGCTCCAGCCTTATCGGCTTGTAGTATGAGATTTTGCCCTCCTCGCTCACTGGAACGAGATAACTGGGCGCGCTCACGCGCTTCCCTGAGATTGATATGAACCCGTGAGTGATGAGCTGGCGGCTCTGGGAGTATGTGCGCGCGAGCCCCTTCTTCACCACGAGCGTCTCGAGGCGCCTGTTTAAAACGTCCTTTATGTCGAGCGAAAGGAGGTCTTCGAGCGTCGTGCCTTCCTTCGCCATCCCAAGCCTCCTGACCTTCGCGAGAAGCACGCTGCCCTCCTCCTTCCCCCTATCGCCGAGCGAGAGGAGCCTCCTCGCCTCCCTTCTCACCTTCCTCAGTTCGGTTTTCATCACCCACAATTCGTGCATTGACTTTAGCCCGAACTCCTCGAGGAGATGCTGCTCGTCCGCAATTCTCTCGGACTCCCATATTTTCTTAGGGGTCTCGAACTTTCTCTTCAGTTTGCGCGGGTCTCCCATCCACACACCTTTATCATTATCGTTTTATCGCTATTTCTTCTCCTCTTTCTCCTTTTTCGCCGCCGGCGCTGATGGCGCGGCTGCAGTGGCTGCGGCTGCTGCTCCGCCTCCTGCCGGCGCCGCGGTGCCTGCTGCTGCCTGCGCCTGCTGCTGTGCTGCGGCAGCGGCTGCCCCTGCCTTTGCAAGAACTGCTTTTCTCAGCACCCCGACGGTCATTCCCGTCCTTCCTGTGCTCCTCGTGTGCTGGCCTCGGACCTTCTGCCCGTAGAAGTGCCTGAATCCCTTCCACGTGTTCATCTCCTTCTCGCGCTCGATGTCCTGCTTCACCGAGAACGCGAGGTCGGTGCCTATTAGGTGAATGTCACGACCTGTCTCGATGTCCTTCTGCCTGTTTACCATGTGGGCAGGAACGCCGTATTTCGTCGGGTGGGAGATGATTTCCTCGAGCCTCTCTATCTCGTCATCGTCGAGTTCGCCCACGACCGCTTCCTTCCCGAGCTTCAACTCGCGGAGCGCGATGCCGGTGAGCACGCCACCGAGGCGGATGCCCACGCCTTTTACGCGTGTAAGCGCCATCCTCAGCGGAAGCTCGCCCTTCAAATCCCTGCCCGAGACACGGACGATGCCGCGAATCTCCTTTCCTGACTTCGCGGGTGCGGCTGTCTTCTGGGGCTGGTGCGGCTGCTGCCCTGGCCTTGGCTGGGATGTGGGCTGCTCCTTTCTTTCATGCGGTTTTGCCATCTTTGCACACCTTTTTTTGCTATAGGAACGCCGGGGATGGGAGCCGACCCGCAGGGGGGCTCCGCCCCCCTTCAGTTCCAGGGTCCAATTTTTCGCTTACGCGAAAAATGGAGCATTTGTGCGAAGCACAAATTGCTCCTCCTGATCCCCCCAAGCGGAGGAATCCATTTTCTT
>JBFMAP010000139.1:0-2853 GCA_040755655.1 Microcaldota archaeon | reverse complement strand
ATAACCCGGTCGCCTTTACAATATTCACAAACCATTGGGAGACACCCCTTTTGCCTCCCACGCAGGAAGCTTGAGGGGTGTTCTCCTATATAAAAAAGTCACCTGCCGTAATTAGTTACAGAGCCTCAGAACTCAACCTTCTCCTTCGTGCGCCCGCGCGCAAATCTGTCGTTCCCGCCCCCACTTCCTCCGAACTTCTTCGTGATTTCTTTCAGGAGGTCGCCCGCTTTCTTTCCGCTCTCCTTCCCGCATGCGGTGACCAAATCGTTATTCTTATTTGAAAGAACTGCGGTCGCGTGCGAATCAATATCAATTATTTTGAGCGCAAGCTTGAGAAGCATATCTGCATCAACATCAACAACAGCGCGCACGTCCTTTCCTTTTGCACTCGCGCGCAGCCTCTCTGCCTCAGCGAGTGCGAGCCTTTCCGCGTATTCGTCAGAGAGTTTGCTCGCTTTCTTCCATTCCTCGAAAAACTTCTCCGCGGTCGCGGGCAGTTTATCTATGGAGACCTTCAGTTTCTCGCCTGCGCGCGCAAAACTTTCCTCGCGCGCCTGAATGAATTCGAGAGCCGCGCTTCCAGCCGCGAACTCAATCCTGTCTATCCCATCCTGAACGCGCTCATCCTTGATGATTTTTATGAGCCCAATCTTGCCTGTATTATCCACGTGGAGACCTGCGCACGCCTGCGCGTCAATCCCATCAATATCAATCACGCGCACGCGCTTGCCAGGCGAGCCGCCTCCTTGATATAATGTGAATCCGTATTTCTTCTCTGCCTCGCCCCTATCGTAAACCTTTATCGTGACCGGATGCGCCTCGAGAACGATTTTGTTTGCGAGCCGCTCGATTTGCTGAACCTGCTCTGGCGTGAGTTTCTCGTAATGAGTGATGTCAAGGTGCGCGCGGTCAGGCTCCTTTCTCGCGCCTGCCTGCCACACGTGCTTTCCCAGCACGCGCCTGCACGCCGCGCCAATAACGTGCGTCGCAGTGTGATGGCGCATCAGGCGCGCGCGCCTTTCGGCATCAACAACACATTTTACCTTCGCGCCCTTCTTCAACACGCCCGCGTCGCCAGCCTTTAATTTGTGAACGATTACCTCGCCGATTTTTTCAACAAGCAAAACCTGTTTTCCGTCAATAGTTCCGGAGTCATAAGCCTGTCCCCCGCCTTCAGGGTAAAAGACGGTCTGGTCGAGGACGACGAGGTCGCCCTTCACATCGAGAACATTCGCGTCGCATTCAGTTAAGTTTTTGTAGTAGAGTTGTTTTGTCGCAGAAATTCCGGCAACATCAAACTCGAGAACAGGCTTCTTCTCCTCTCCCTCCGCGAACTTTTCCTTCACGAGTTTTTTGTAGAATTCGGTTGGGAGCGAAACGTCCTTTTTCATCTCATCAGCGACCTTTTCAATCAATTCGGGCGTGATTCCGTTGCTCTCGTAGAGCTGGAGCATTTTTTCCGTTGTGAGTTTTTCATTTTTTTCGAGCATTCCTGCGACAATTTTGCGCGCGCTTGATTTGCTCTCAGCGTATCTCTTGTTTTCAATTTCAATTATGGCGCGCGCGCTTTCCATATTCTCAAGAAGTTCGGGGTATAAATCCTTAAGCCCGCGAGCCTCGCTTTCCATGATGTCCGCGAGGGTGAAATCGAATCCGAACTCCTCGATGAATGAAAGCACGCGGCGGAGAACGACGCGCAAATTATACCCTCCAGAGACATTCGAGGGGAGCGAGCCGTCTGCGAGCGCGAAAAGAAGCGTGCGCGAATGGTCTGCGAACGCGTACATCGCCTGGAGAGGAAGAATCTTTTTTTTCATCTCATCAACTGGGATTCCCAGCGCGGCCGCAATCTTTTCCTCTTCCTCTTTCAAACTCTTCACCTCATCTACATCAAGCGCAGAGGAGATTGAGGCGTATTTCTGAAATAATGAACGGTCTAGTTCGAAATGCGAGCGTTTTTCCATTAGTTCGAGCTCTTTCGGGAAAACCGAGTCGAACGCGGTCTGGTCGCCGTTGTAATACCACAGAAGCCGCTCAAGCCCCCAGCCCACGTCGATGACTTTCATCCCCAACTCCTTGCGCGCGCCCTTCTCCAATCCATACTGCATGAACACGCTGTTCACGAGTTCGAGCCCGCCCGAGTATGATTCCATGCACGGACCGAACGCTGAAAAATCCCCCATCGCCCACACATCCTCAATGTAAGTGAGTTCCTCAGGCTTCACTCCGAGTTCGCGCGTGAGAAATTCAAAATTGAGGCGGATGCACTCGTCCTTCCAGTAGCCCTCTTTTGGGTAGTTGAACGCGTGCTGGCCTGCCATCGTGAAGCAGGAGAAATGCCTTCCTGTCACGCCCACGTTCGCGATGTCGTTGAAGCGAAGGGATATTTGAGGCACGACGAGAGGGTTCGCAGGATACTCGAAACTCATCTTCCCCTTCTCGAGCCTCTGGAAGTCCTGAATGGACGCCATCGTGAAATATAGGTCAGGCCTCCACCTGCTCACCACCGGATAGCGCTGGACGACCGCGTGCTTGTTCCTCTCGAAAAAGGAGGCGAACTTCTTCCAGAATCCCGTGTAATCCTCGCTGTTCCTCTTGTGAAGGAATGAATAAGGAGTGTGGGACGCATCCCCGCAGTCCTCGCGCGAGATGCTCCAGAAATACCTTCCGCACGTCGGGCACTTCCTGCGGTTGAACCCCTTCTCCCTGAAAACCTCCAATTCGTAGTGTTTCCTGTAGTCCCGCGAAAACTCCTCGCGCAACGCCTGTTTCGAAAGCACTGGCATACGGAGAAATTGGGTGATAAACTATTTTAACCCTTCGGGGAATAAGATAACTCACTGGGCTCGTGGT
>JBFMAP010000138.1:0-2873 GCA_040755655.1 Microcaldota archaeon | reverse complement strand
TCAAAGAACTGCATATAGGCACGCATTACCACTTCAAACCTCGAAGACAGACCCATTTTGCCTGATTTGTGGTGATTTTGTGGATGACACTAATAATAAAAAAATACTCGTCGTGGTCTCAAAGGGCGAGGAGGAAACCTGCTCGCGCATCGAAGAACTGCTGAAGGGCGAAGGGCGGGACGTGCGCCGCGTGTCCGGAAGGCCGTCGGCGTCTGACTGCAACGAATTGGACCTCGTCATCACAACCAAGCCGGCGGAGACGATAGGCTGGATTCGCGGCAAAAACGAAAAAGTCACTGTGCTTGGGCTTGTCGAGGGATGGGAGGACGCCGAATGCCTGAAGGGATGGGGCGTGGATGAAATTTTTCCTAAAAAGAAAATAGAAACAAAGCCGGCGGAATTTCAAAAACTTGTGGAAAGCCTTTTGGAAATGAAAAGCGCGAGAGGCGTAGCCAGGGTAGAAGGACCTAGAGCAGAGGATATGCGAAGGTATCATCACAAAGAATTTGGGGTGGAGACGCGTCTTGGCCTCAAATTCCCTAGGCAAACTCATTTTGCCTGAATCGTGATTTCATGGGCAACGAATATTTCATACTCGCGGTGAGGATTCCCCGCGACACGAGGCTGCTGGAGCAGGCGACGGAAATTGCAGCACAGGCTGTGCGCGAGATGGACGGAAAGGCAAGCGTGAACATCAGAGAAGTGCATGTTTTGGACGCCGCGTCAGCGCTGACCGAGGCAAAACGCAGGGGTATGACTCTGGACCTCATCATCTTCACAATCTCGCAGCTGACTCAGGATGTACGGCAGATGATTGTCAACATTCATGGCAATGACCCGCTCGTGCCCATATTTGCGATAACCGATGGAATAGAGAACAAGTATCTTAAGGAGAGCCTAAAAGTTAAGGCTTTTGGAAGGATATACCTGACGACGCTGAGCCGTGAGTTAAAAAAAGAAATAAAGGCGAGCGTGGATTACGCCAGAAAACGAAGAGTAAGATTGGAGAGCGAGAAGTCGGACGTGGCGAAAAAGTTGGGTTCTCCTAGCAACGACACACAAATTGGAAAGCGAAAATTACGCTTGTGAACTCTCCTCAGCCCATCTTAAATATTTTCCATACCCGCGCGCAACAGGAATCGCGAAAATCGCAGGCAGTTCGTACGGATGGAGCGCGCGCACCCTCTTCTCGATTTTCTCGTAATTTTTCTCGCTTGTCTTCACGAGCGCCACGTGTTCGTTTGTTTTTTCAATTTTGTTTTTCCATCGATAAATGGAATGGATTGGAAAAATGTTCGCGCACGCGGCGAGTTTTTCGCGAACGAGCGTGTCGCATATGCGCGAGGCGGATTTTTTGTTTGGGAACGTAATGTAAACGAGAATCATCGAATCATTTTTTTATTTTTTCCTGCTGCGCGCGTCGTCCACTGCAGCGAGCCACGAGTCCCCAATCTTCATCAGATAATTCCCGAACGTCTTGCTGAGAGAGATTGTCATCGGCCTGAACTTGCGCCTGCTCTCCTCTGCAATCACGGTCTCGCGCTCGACCTTCAGCATACCTATTCTCTTCAGCCTCGGGAGCACGCGGTTGTAGAACGTCGCCTTCGAGATGTTGTTCTGGAGCACGAACGAGTTTATCTCGTGCCCTCGCATCGAAATCTTCTCTGAGAGGAGCGTCATGAACGCGAGCGCGGTCTCGTGGTATTTCCTCTGGTATCTCTTTGGGAACACGAAATTGAGCACCTCCTCGAGGCTCCACAAATTACGAGTTAGGTTTTCCTCCTTGTCCTGGAACGCGCGCAGCTCCTCTGAATAATGCGCCGGAAGATAAAGGGAATCGCTCGAGGGGATTCCGCGCGACGCGACCTCTTTTTTCTTCTGCTCGCCTGCTGGCTGCGTGCCAGCCTGCGCTTCCTCTGGCTCGCCCATGAGTTATTATCACAGTAAACCTCTTATAAACCTATCCCTTGCGTGAATTTCGTATGCGCGCGGGTGTAAATTTCTGTACATTTTCGAGGCAAAGCGAGGGGTTTATATATCTGAGATGTATATATTATTGCATGTTCTTCCAGCGTATGCCTGCTCTGGATCCGGCGTATATAACCGGAAGGCAGGAGAGATACTACGCGTTGGTTTGGCAGTTAAACAATTTGAAGTTAGCTGTGGATAGGCACGCAAAAGAAGAGTTTAGAAAAAAGATGTGTGTTTTGACGGAGATAGCCGCGCACATCATGGAAACTGATGCCGTGAAGAACGGTCGTTATAAGCTTTTTTTATTCAAGCGGGGTTCTGGGTATATGGGAGGAGAAGACATTATAATAACCGATCATTATAGAGGGACAAAAACAAATGACGCATTTTTCTACGGCATAAAGGGTCCGGCTGCGGTAGCAGTTAAGAGATATGAAAAAGTAGAAGGTAAACCAAAGGGGATTGAGCTTGTTCCTATTCCAGAGGAATGGAGCCCGGGGTTAAGCCGGAAGGAGCTACTCAAAAAGTTAGAGGAGATTGAACACACAGTCAGCGAGATACTGGTCGGCAAGCGCAAAATCCATGAGACACCGGCCAGCAGACTCATTGATAGAGTTAATGCTGATGGCATGCATTTCATTGAGAACGCATATACGCTAATTCTGGCTTTACGCGAACGTGAGAGAATTAGTGAGAAGATAGAAAAGCTCGTCGCGAGCACGCGGAAGGAAGGCGCGGATATCACTCCGCGATTGGAAACAATACACGGTGCGGTTGAGAAACTTTATAACAAAAGGAGAGAAAGTGTTACTTTTAATATAGAGAACCATAGGGAGGAGATAGAAAAAATTGTAAGCGTTGGTTGGCCCATAGAAAAAGAGAAAATTGAATCTGTCTTAAAA
>JBFMAP010000137.1:0-2910 GCA_040755655.1 Microcaldota archaeon | reverse complement strand
GGCCTAATACTACAAAAGCAACTGAACCTCGAGGGCGAGTGGGGCCTGCTTCTCCTGCGCTCGTACAGGGGAATAGAGTTCATCGACAGGCTCGCGCGCCTGAACACGAGGCTGTGGAAGGGTTTCGCGGACTTCGGGCTTGTGCTAGGGTTCGGAATTTCCTCGTATTTTCTTTTCAGCAGGCGCGAGCGCAATCTCAAACTCTACCTCCTCTCGCTCGTGGCGCTCGCGCTCATCGCCCTCTTCATCCTACCGCTCGTGCTTCCAATCGCGTTCTCGGTCATCTCGTTCCCGGTGGACATATACGCGGAGGCGCAGTCGAACGCCGCAGCGCGCGTGTCAGTCGCAGGCTTCAACCTTTTCCAAATAGGGCTCATCCTCGTTCTGATGCTCGGCGGGCTCTGCACCATCGGCGTCGCTGGGCTCCTGCTCAAGGGGCTTTCAGTAACCGTCTCGCTCATCGAAACGCTTCTCGGGAACGTAGCCGCGCTCAGCACGACAGCGCCAGGCGCGACCTTCCTCCTCCCGGGAATAAATCTTCCTCTCTTCGAGGGCATCGTCGCGCTCATCGTCCTCCTCGTCGTGCACGAGGTCTCGCACGGGCTCCTCGCGCGCATCGGAAACATCAAACTCAAATCAAGCGGGGTCGTGCTTTTCGGAATTCTCCCGATGGGCGCGTTCATAGACCCTGACGAGAAGGCGCTGCGAAAGAAGGAACGGATGATTCAGTACCGCGTGTTGGTTGCGGGCTCCACAGCGAACTTCATCACCGCTGTTTTCACTCTTGTCCTCCTGCTCGCCTTCCTCTCTGCCCACGGGAGTTTCAAGGACGAGCGTGTCATAATAACCGGAACTTACGCTTATCCAGCGCGCGGCAATCTCACGGCCGGAAGCACGCTCCTCGAGGTCGACGGAGCGGAAGTTTCCACGCTCGCGCAGTTCAACGCCATCGCCGCGAACTGGAAGCCTAACCAGACCGTCAGCGTGCTCACGAGCGCAGGCGCGCTCTCTCTCATCACGAACAGCGAGGGGAAACTCGGCGTGTTCGCGGAGCAGCCGTATAAAATGGGCTTCACCTGGCTCGGACCGCTGTACAACATCCTCGCGCTCGTGTTCGTGCTGAATTTCCTGGTGGGCGCGGTCAACCTCCTTCCCATTCCGATGTTCGACGGCCACCGCATAGTCGCGCTCGCGGTCGGCGATGAAAAGAAGATGCGGTACATCACCGCGCTCGTGCTCGTTTTATTCCTGCTCAACTTCCTTCCCTGGGTTTGGCAGTAGCGCGCCACAATCAACACTATCTCTTTTTTCATGCGTTTGATATATAATTTCATATAGAAACATATATAAATATATATAATAATAATTATTAAAAAAGGAGGTTGGTAGTATGCGGGGCGACCGAGATGCGGGTGAAGCAGCTGATGGAATGGAGAGGAAAAGAACCACAACAGCAAACACGGAGGTGATACATTATCCAAATCTAAAGACAGTGTTCATGGTTGAAGACGTCTTGGCTAAAGCTCAAAAAGCAATGACGCGAGAACAGCTCAAAAGAAAGCTGCCAAAAAAAATCATGCACCAGACATTAAACGTGATACTTGGGTATCTCGAAAAAAGCGGAAAAATTTATGACGGACGGAAAGGGGTGGTATGGACCTTCAACCCGGACGAGCGGCTGCGCAAGGCATTGGAAAAGGCAATTGAAATGTAGGCGGTGATGGGGTGGCAGATAACAAACGGTTTGTTGTAAGATTCAGCAAAGAGGCGTATGAGGAGTTTGAACTTCTCTCTAAAAAAGTTGCAGAAGAAAGGAGCAAGGGCTCGACGAAATCTGACAGCGAGAAACTTCTCCGCTCAATAAACATGAAAATTGAACTCCTGAAGCTAAACCCGCAGGCGGGCGTGCAAATACCCCGAAAGTTTATCGCTTCAAAATACATTGTCGCGTACGGCGTAAACAATTAATCGACCACGGCGAGTACGAAAAGATTTTCAGATACAAAAAGAAGTGACTGTCATCTTTTTATACCGTCCGCGTTAAATGAATCTGGTTTTATGCGCGCGCAGGTCACTCCCGAGGCCCTCGTCGTCATAACGGCGGCGTTCGGCCTGCTCCTAATTTTCACAGTGATTTATTTCGGCGAGAACACGAACGTCGTTCACGCGCAGAAAACAATAACCGCGCGCGAAATCGCTTTCCATCTCGCGGGCGGGATTGATAAAGTTTATTCCAGCGGGGACGGCGCGAGTTTGAAAATGAGTTTGCGCGCGTCCGACGATTACAACATAACGGTTTCAGGAAGGAGCGTGTACGTCGCATCAGGGAACGTTCTCATAAGCGCGCCCCTCCTCACGGACAGGGTGAGCGCGCCCTCCCAAATTCCTAGCGAGGTGTTTATTAAAAATGAGAACAACATCATCGTTATCGCATAGGAGAGGGCAGATATTCTCGCTCGATGTTTTGATAGCGTCGGCGATTCTTTTGCTCGTGCTTTTTGTTTCCATTGTGGTTTGGGCTGCGGCAGACACGAGGCGCGCGCAGTTCGAGGAGTACAGGTGGATGGAATGGGGCGCGAGGGACGCGAGCAGCGCGCTCATCTCAACTCCCGGAGATCCAGCGGATTGGGAAAATCTCGCGGATGAGGATTTTGACGCGAATGCACACGCAGTAGGTTTGGCGCGCGAGCGGAACGTTCTCGACTCGCGGAAATTGGCGCGCCTCTCGGAACTCAACAGCACGAAATATTTCGAGATAAAAACGCTTCTCGGGCTTGCGAAATACGACGTTCGCTTGAGCGTGGTGAATGCGAGCGGAAATGAGGTTTGGGTCTGGGGCGCAGGCCCTGGCGCAGGAGATGAGAAGGGCGCGCTCGTGATCGACCGGCTCGCGCTCTTGAATGGCGACAA
>JBFMAP010000136.1:0-2941 GCA_040755655.1 Microcaldota archaeon | reverse complement strand
CCAGACGTGCAAGAAGAGGCACGTGCGCACGATGGGCACGAGGACGAGAAGCAAGGCGGAGATAAAGTGATGGCGCGGGTGATGCGATGAGCAGGTTTCTACGCGTGAAGTGCGAGTGCGGGAACGAGCAGAACGTGTTCGGAAACGCGACGACGAAAGTCTACTGCCTCGTCTGCAAAAAACTTCTCGCGGAGCCCGGCGGCTCTCGCGCGGTATTGCACGGGAAAATACTGAAGGTCCTTTAGAGTTCAAGGCTGGTGTTGGTTTGCGCGATACTCCCGAACAGGACGAACTGGTGCTTGCGACCGTGAAAAAGATTCTGCCCTACGGCGCGTTCTGCACGCTCGACGAGTACAACAACCGGGAGGCGTTCCTCCACATCTCCGAGGTCGCGTCGCGCTGGATCAAGAACATCCACGAGTTCCTGAGGGACAACCAGAAGATTGTCGCGCGCGTGTACCGCTTCATACCGGAGAAAAACCAGATAGACCTCTCGCTCAAGAGGGTCACGGAGATGGACAGGAAGAGGAAGCTCGAGCACACCCGACGCGAGAAAAGGGGAAAAAAACTGTTGGAGCTCGCGGCGAAAAAGGTTTCAAGGGATACGAAAGGCGTTGCCGCGCCCGCGGAAATCGAGGAGCAACTTGCGGGAGAGTTCGGGGACGTTTACACCGCGCTTGAGGAGCTTTCGCTGAGCACGGAGAGCGCGCTGCGGAGAATCAAACTTGGCGAGGAGTGGAGGAGCGCGCTCCTTGAGGTCGCGCAGCAGAACATAAAAAAGACTGCCGTAAGTGTTGAGCGCGTGATTGTTCTAAACTCCAACGCGCGGGAGGGGATAAGCGAGATAAAAACAGTGCTCTCCGGCCTTGAGCAAAAGGCGCCATCCGGTTCGCAGTTGAGCATCACCTACCTCGGCGCGCCAAGGTACATGCTCACGATGACTGCCGACGATTATAAAACCGCCGAGAGGCTCATCCAGACAGCGATATCCGACACCCTGAACGAGATGAAGGGGCGAGAGTGCGTGCTGAGGCTCGAGGATAAAAAAGAGCAGGAAACATGAAAAAGTTAAAAATCTGTCCAGCGTGCAGAAAATACACCATGAGCGACACGTGCGCGTGCGGCGGCGATACGAGGACCGCGCACCCGCCGAAATACTCGCCTCAGGACAGATACGCAAAATACAGGAGACAGTTCGAGTACGGGATGCGCGAGTAACGCGGTGATTACGTGAACAAAACGACCATCATTGTAAAACCGAAACTCAAAGCACTCAAACTGAAAAGGCCAATACTGGTGGAGGGGCTCCCCGGCATAGGTCTCGTTGGAAAACTTGCAGCAGACCATCTTATAAAAGAACTCAAGACCGAGAAAATAGCAGAGTTATACTCCCCGCATTTCCCCCATCAGGTGCTCATGAGCAAAAAAGGGACGCTCAGGATGCTGAAGAACAAATTTTACTCCTGGAAAAATCCAGACAAAGACGGCAACGACCTCGTTATCCTTGTTGGCGACGTGCAGCCAATAACGCCAGAGGCGCAGTTCGAGGTATGCGGCAGAATCCTGTCGTTCTTCAAGAAATTGAAGGGCGGCATGATATTCACGCTTGGCGGATACGGGGTCGGGAAAGTCGTGGAGAAGCCGCGCGTGTTCGGCTCAGCGACTCACAAGGAACTTGTTGAGAAATGGAAAAAACACGGCATTCTTTTCGGCGAGGCGAACGGCTCAATAATCGGCGCCGCAGGCCTTCTACTCGGACTGGGAAAACTGCGCGGGATGAAGGGCGTTTGCCTCATGGGCGAGACGCACGGGGGATACGTGGATGCGAAGTCGGCGCAGAGCGTCCTCGAGGTCCTGTGCAGGATACTGAACATAAAAATAGACCTGAACAAGCTCGAGCAGCGCGCGAAGGAGAGCGAGAAGTTCATGAAGCGCATGGAGAAGGAGGCGCAGAAGCAGCTCGCGGAAGGCGGAATAAGGGCAGGAGAGGAGTTAAGCTACATACGCTAGACGACATTGCGGCTACGCGCTATTTCTTACAGAAGAATTTGTAGCCAATCATTTTATACGCGAGTTTCGCAACCATGAAATCAGCAGCAATGTTCCCAGGAATCGGGCACAACTCGACCACGTCCGCTCCGATGACGTTCTTTTTCCCAGCGACGGCGCGCAGCAGTCCGGTCGCCTCCTTCCAGCGGATGCCGCCAGGCTCTGGCGTGCCGACCGCGGCCATCTCGCTCGGGTCGAAAACATCCAGATCAAATGTTATGTAGACATCGTCCTTCAACTCTTCAACAATTCCGCGCGCATCAAAATCCGCGCCGTGAAGTTTAATTTTTTCCTTTTTTATGTATGCGGCCTCCTCCCCGCTCATGCTGCGCACGCCAACCGAGACAACATCGCACAACTCGCGCACCCTGCTCATCACGCACGCGTGGCTGAACCTGCTTCCCTCATACTCATCACGCATATCAGCGTGCGCGTCTAGGTGAAGAACAGAAAATTCTTTGTCCCGCGAATTTGCAAATGCGCGTATCGCACCGAGCGTTATGCTGTGCTCTCCGCCAATCATGAGAGGGAATTTCCCGTGGGACAAAATTTCAGCAACCGCGCCCTCGACACGCCCCAGCGTCTCCTCAACGCTTCCTCGCGCAGGCTCAAGCTCGTCGAGAGTGAAAATCCCAACAGACGCAGGCTCGCAGCGAAACTCATAGTCGTATGTCTCCATGTTCCGCGAGGCTTGGATGAGCGCGTGCGGCCCGTCCCTGCAACCCCCCCTGTAAGAGGCCGTCGAGTCGTAAGGGACAGGAAGCACTACCACCTTCGCTTTCTCGAAGGTGACGCCTTCCAGACCGCAGAAATTGAACGGAGGAAGGGAGTGGAGCAGTTTCACAAATATCACTGAGCAAAATATAGGACACAAAAAATTTATATAACGGCG
>JBFMAP010000135.1:0-2966 GCA_040755655.1 Microcaldota archaeon | reverse complement strand
TATTTCTAGTGGGCGAACAGCTTACAGATGGACTTCAAGTAGGTATGCATGCGTTCAAACTACAGAGTAAGTCTAGTGGGATTTGAAAAAGCTAGGGGAAAGTTTTATCTACTTTCGGAAGTACTGGAGTTGAAATCAGATCCCGCAGCGCTAAATCTTTTTAATAAGACATACCCCGAATTCGTAAAAGACCCCAATAAGGTATTAGGCTACGATAAATTACAGAAACTATAACTCCATCTCATCTTCCGAAAACAGCCCTTCCGGAGTATTTTGCCTTTTTCCCTAACATCTCCTCTATCCGCAAAAGTTGGTTGTATTTTGCTGTGCGCTCCCCGCGCGCAGGCGCGCCTGCCTTGATCTGCCCTGCCGAGATTCCGACCGCGATGTCCGCGATGCTCGCGTCCTCCGTTTCTCCGGAGCGGTGGCTTATGATTGTGCGGAAACTGTTTTTCTTCGCGAGAGTTGCCACGTCCATCATCTCGGTGAGCGTGCCAATCTGGTTTATTTTCAGGAGAACAGCGTTTCCAGCCCTTGCGTCTATTCCCCTTTGCAGCCTTCCCGCGTTCGTCACGAAAAGGTCGTCGCCAATTACCTGCGTCCTACCTCCGATTTTGCGCGTTAGTTCCGCGAACGCGGAGAAACCCTCCTCGTAAAACGGGTCCTCTATGCTGATGAGGGGATAGTCGCGCGCCAGCTGCTCGTAAAACTCGAGAAGCCTTTCAGCCTCGAGCTCGCGGCCGTCTATCGAGTATTTCCTGTTTTTGTAGAAACTGGATGCGGCAGCGTCGATTCCCATGAAAACGTTGCGCGAATATCCGCTTGCCCTTATCGCGTCCGCGAGCGCGTCCATCGCCTCGCGCGTGTAGAGCATCGAGGGCGCGTAGCCCCCCTCATCACCAACGTTGCGCGAGCTCAGCCCGTACCTCTCCTGCAGCAGTCTGCCGAGTTCGTGATAAACCTCTGCGCCCATCCTGAGCGCCTCGCGGAAAGAGGGCGCGCCCGCAGGTATTATAATGAACTCCTGAATCGCGAGGCTGTTGCCCGCGTGCTTTCCCCCGTTAATCACGTTCATCAGCGGGACTGGGAGCAGGTTCGCGTTCTTGTCAAGATATTTGAAAAGAGGAACGCGAGCGCTGTCTGCTGCGGCCCTTGCGAGCGCGAGCGAGGTCGCGACGAGCGCGTTCGCTCCCAGGCGCGACTTGGTGCTCGTGCCGTCCATCTCAATCATCAAATTATCCAGTTCGCGCTGCTTTCTCGCGTCCTTTCCCACGAGCCTGCGCGCAATTTTTTTATTGACATTCTCAACAGCGGTCAGGACGCCCTTCCCATCGTATCTCTTCCCGCCGTCGCGCAGTTCAAGCGCCTCGTTACTGCCTGTTGACGCGCCTGAGGGCGCTGCCGCGCGCCCAACCCCTTTCTGCGTCCTGACCTCAACCTCGACCGTAGGGTTTCCGCGCGAGTCCAGAATCTCCCGCGCGAAGACTGATTTTATCTTGAACGCCATAGAAGTCACCATAAGCGAGTCCGCAGAAAATCAATTGCACGCGCCTGTTTAAAATCGTATCGGAACAACGTCTGAATGTATGGTAAGGTTTAAAAACCGAGGAAGAGAAGATTGAGATGTTAAAATGCCGGGGTGGTGTTTATGGTTGGTCCGAAGTTCCCGAGGTTGAGGCTCAAGCCGATAACAATCTCTAAACCAAAGGCTAAGCCAGAGAAGGTTAAGGAAGAGAAGCCAAGAAAAGAGGAGATTCAGCCGCGCGCAGAGAAGGAAAAGGCTGGCGTTATAGAGATTGAGCAGCCAGGCGTGGGCGCGAAGTTTTTCGAGCGCGTGCCCTCGGGAATAAACGGCCTCGACGAACTAATAACCGGGGGCTTCGAGAAGGAGAGCACCATCCTCGTGTGCGGGGACGCGGGCAGCGGGAAATCCACGTTCGCGCTGCAGTTCCTTTACAACGGCGCGGTTGCTCACAACGAGCCAGGCGTTTACATAAGTTTCACGGAGTCAAAGGAGAACGTCTACAGGCACACGCGCTCGTTCGGCTGGGATTTCGAGAAACTCGAGAAGGAAAAGAAGTTCGCGTTCGTTTTCTACAAGCCCCACGAGGTTGTCAAACTGGTGAAGGAAGGAGGAGGGACGATTCGGGACACGATTGAGTCGCTGGGCGCGAAGCGCGTTGTCCTTGATTCCGTGACAGCGTACGCGCTCCTGTTCGATTCAGAGTATAGGGCGCGCGAGTCAATAATCGAACTTTTCGACATGCTGAAGAACTGGAAGTGCACGAGCCTCGTGGTCTCCGAGGTGCCTGTCACTCACGACGAGTCGCCTGCGAGCGGGGTGAAATACCTCGTCGATACCATCCTCATTCTATACCACACGCGCGAGGAGTCGGCGCGCACGCGCGCGCTCGAGGTGCTGAAGATGAGGGGCAGCGCGCACAGCAACAGGTTCTGCCCGTTCCGCTTCGAGAAGGACGGCATCCACATATACTCGCGCGAGCAGGTCTTCGAGAGGGTTTAATCCCAGTTCGTCCACTCTCCAGCAAAGTATTTAAATTACAACCATCAAAAGTTTATTATGGGGCATGCAGAGGAGACTTCCATACATTTCAAAAAACGAATATAACGCCCGCAAGTCCTTTATATGCTTGGCATGGCATTTTGACTGCGATTGGGAACTTTTTTAATGCCCTCTTCATACAGTACGATGTCTCTAGGAAATATCAAACACAGTCCGAAGTTCCTTTGAATAAATCTCCAAAAGAAGGTGTTTAGATGCGTGTTGGTATGATCGGCTTAGGATTTAAGGAAGAGGTTCGTGTTATTGATTTAGCTTACTAATGTTTTGCGGATTTTGGATGGATGAACGCCTTTTTGATTTCATCGGAGTGCTTTTTGAGCCACCGGCATACCTTTCCTATTGTTGTTTTGCCTCGTAGATAACCCTCTTTGAGGATGCTGAG
>JBFMAP010000134.1:0-2983 GCA_040755655.1 Microcaldota archaeon | reverse complement strand
TTCAGATATCTCTTGTCAATGTCCGTGAGAGCCTCCTCACCAACCACAGCGCTCAAACTCCTCAAATCCCTTCCTTCTGCATAACCCGAATAGAGTTGGTCGGCGACCCCGCGGTGGTCCTCGCGTGTTTTACCCTTACCAATTCCCAGATTCATCAATCGAGAGAGGGAGGGAAGCACGTCGATTGGGGGATAAATTCCTTTTCTGTGGAGTTCCCTGCTCACGACAATCTGCCCTTCAGTAATATAACCCGTCAAATCAGGAATCGGGTGCGTGATGTCGTCCCCGGGCATCGATAGAATTGAGAATTGCGTGATTGTCCCCTTCTTTCCCTTAATCACGCCAGCGCGCTCATAAATAGACGCAAGGTCAGTGTACATATACCCAGGATACCCGCGCCTGCCAGGAACCTCCTCGCGCGCGCTCGCGACCTCGCGGAGCGCCTCGCAGTAATTCGTCATGTCAGTGAGAATGACGAGCACCTGATAATCCTTCTCGAACGCGAGAAACTCGGCAGTCGTGAGCGCCATCCTCGGGGTGATCAGCCTCTCGACGGACGGGTCGTTCGCCAAATTCAAAAACAGCACGGCGTGCTCGAGCGCGCCTGTCCTCTCGAAATCCCGCATGAAAAATGAAGCTTCCTCGTAAGTGATTCCAATCGCGGCGAATATGACAGCGAAATCCTCCTCCTTTCGCGAGACTTTCGCCTGGCGCGCGATCTGCGCCGCAATATCGTTGTGCGGAAGCCCTGAGCCAGAGAATATTGGGAGTTTCTGCCCGCGCACAAGCGTGTTCATCCCGTCTATGGTTGAAATTCCAGTTTGGATAAAGTCCCCGGGCTCGTGGCGCGCGTATGGGTTGATGGCGCTCCCGATTATGTCCAGCCTGTCCTCGCCTATGACCGCAGGCCCCTTGTCCCTCGGCTCCCCGAGCCCGTTGAACACCCTGCCAAGCATGTCCTCTGAAACCCCGAGCCTTATCGTCTCCCCAAGGAAGCGCACGCTCGTCTTGTGCGTGTCCAAACCAGCGGTCACCCCGAAAATCTGAACTACCGCGCGCCCCTTGCTCGTGTCCAGAACCTGCCCCTTAATCCTCTCGCCGTTTGGAAGCGTGACCTGCACGAGTTCGTTGTAGCCAACGTTCCCGATGTCCTCCACGAACATCAGTGGCCCCGCGATTCCCTTCACGGTCCGGTATTCCTTTATCGCCACAATATCACCCACTAACCCCGTTATTTAAGAGCGTCAAACTGCTCATCCACAGCCCCCATTATCCCTTTCATCTTCGCCTCGACTTCTTTTTCGGGGATTTCCTTCATGCGCGCGATGTCGTTCAGAACTTTAAGTTCCTGAATCCTCTTCACCTGAACCCCCAAATCAGTAGCGGCAATCGCGCGCTCATAAAACCTCATTATTATTTTCAGCATCAGATACTGCTTGCGTATGCTCGCGAACGTGTCCACCTCGTGGTACGCGCTCTGCTGCAAAAAGTCCTCGCGAATCATCCTCGCGCTCAGCAGGACCGCGCGCTCCTTCTCCGGAAGCGCGTCAGGCCCGACGAGTTGCACAATCTCCTGGAGTTCGGCCTCCTTCTGCAGGAGCGCCATCGCTTTCGTGCGCAGTTCGACCCAGTCAGCGGATATGCTGTTCACGTACCAGTTCTTCAGCGTGTCCAGATACAGCGAATAACTCTTCAGCCAGTGAATCGCAGGGAAGTGCCTGCGGTGCGCGAGCGAGGCGTCAAGGGCCCAGAACACTTTCGTTACGCGAAGCGTGTTCTGCGACACGGGCTCTGAAATATCCCCGCCAGGAGGCGAGACCGCGCCAATAACGCTGATGGAGCCTACGCGCTTATCCTTTCCCAAACAAACAACTCTGCCCGCGCGCTCATAAAACTCCGCAAGGCGGCGCGCGAGATACGCTGGATAGCCCTCCTCGCCAGGCATCTCCTCCAGCCTGCTTCCAATCTCCCTCATCGCCTCTGCCCATCTCGAGGTGGAGTCTGCCATGAGCGCGACATCGTATCCCATATCCCTGTAATACTCCGCAATCGTGATCCCGGTGTAAATGGACGCCTCGCGCGCGGCAACAGGCATGTTCGAGGTGTTCGCAATCAGCACAGTTCTTTCCATGAGCGGCTTCTTAGTCTTCGGGTCCTCAAGTTTCGGGAATTCCGTAAGCACCTCGCACATCTCGTTCCCGCGCTCCCCGCACCCCACATAAACGACAATCTGCGCGTCAGACCATTTCGCGAGCGAATGTTGCATTACCGTGTTGTGGAGAAGAAGCCCCCCCGCCCCCCCTACGAAATTTTCTATCCCCGGGAGAGACACGTCATAAACGTCAAACGGCCCTTTCTCCTCCTCAATCTCGACAATTTCGTCGCAGTAAATCCACTCGAGCGCGGATGCGAGCTTCGTTATTTTTTGCGCTTGGAGCATAAGCTGGCTGTCGCCTGCTTCAGCGCGCGCCGCTACCGCGTTTGCAAATTTCCTAAACACGCTCGCGCTCATCTTTTCTTTGTTCCCAATATAATTGTGTATTTCGATGCCTTCTCCTAAAAGCCGCGCGTATGAAACCCCAGAGCCGCGATAAATTTCTTCGATTACAGAAGGCGATATCGGAACAACATCCATTGCCGTATAGGTAGTTTTTTTCGAGCGGGCGTACTCCGCGATCCCATCAATTTTTTCATGCTCGGCTCCCACAGCAATCCACTCATACGCGCGCTTCAGGTTTTCCCTTCCGCGCACAAAAATTCTATTCCGCTTCCTATTCTCAGAGAGCGAGTGCATAACCCCCAGCCTACTGAGCGCGTAGGACAGCTGCGTCCAAAGCTCCTTGCTCGCAGTTGAGAACTCCATATCGCCCTCGAAGAAGGAGCCGTCTCCGAGATAATATCCTCTCAAAAATGCCGCGATGCATTCATCGCTTGATTTTAAAACAACCTCCGGAATCCTCTTCGTTCTAGCGTTCTCCCCTAT
>JBFMAP010000133.1:0-3018 GCA_040755655.1 Microcaldota archaeon | reverse complement strand
AGAGAAGGCGCGCGCAATGCTCGAGCGCATCGGCATGGGGCACCGCGTTTATCACAACATAACCAAACTGAGCGGGGGCGAGAAGCAGAGGGTGGCGATTGCGCGCGCGCTGCTCAACGACCCTGAACTCGTGCTCGGCGACGAGCCAACAGGGAACCTCGACACCAAAACGCGAGACGACATAATGGACCTCCTCCACGCGCTGAACAAGGAGGGAAAAACCATCGTGATAGTCACGCATGACAGGGATGTCGCGAGCAAGGCGAGAAGAATAATAAAACTCGAGGACGGGAAAATCGTGAGCGAGAAAAAGAAATGAAACTTAAATTAACTCGTTATGTTCGATTTCCCAGAAGGGAGCGCGCCCAGAATCTCGTTTATGTCCGCGCCTGCGCCGAATTTTTTCGCGAGCAATTTTGCTACATCGCCTTTTTCCTTTCCCCCGGGCGCGAGATGGGCGTGGAAACTGAAGCGCGCGACGTCGCATTTCCCTGGAATGCACTGAATGCCGGAATCGGTCGTGCCGATTATGAGCGCGAGCGGCGTGCCCCTGAACCATTTCCTCTCGCCTGAAATCGCGAACCCCCCTTTTGCTATGTATCCGCCCGGCGCGTGCTTCGAGACCTGCTCCTTTCCGACCGCGTACACATCAACGCTCGTGTTTTCATTCTTCCACGCGCGCGAGAAGCACGCGGCGAACTGCGCGGCCTCATCGAGCGAGCGTGATGGCGCGCGCGTTCCGTTTTTCAGAATCGTTGCGGCGGCGCCCTGGATGTCCGCGTGGAAAAACAAATCGTCCTTCTCGAAATATTTCGAAACTATGAAATCGTTCTGCTGCGCGTCCCTGCCTGCAATTACGAGGAAGCCATCAGAGGTGAAGAACCAGTGGAATTTCTCGTACCATTCTTTTTCGCGCTTAATCTTAATCCGAGGTTGCGCGAGTTGTTTTTCTTTTTTCTCCTTTTCAATTTTTTTCTCGAGCTCCGCTAACTTCTTTTTCGTCTCCTCAATCGCCCTGCGCGCAGACTCCGCTTTCGCGCGCAGTCTCTTCGCCTCCTCGTAAAGGCGCGCGGCGTTCTCGCGCGCTGAAAGGCGCGAGTCAAGCTCGATTTTCATAACCAGTTTTGAGCGCGTCACACATTTAAATATGTCTTGAACTCGAACGGCGTGGGCAGCATCGCGTTGTGCTTGCACTCGCCTGTCTTGAGTTCGACGTAGGTTTCGAGCAGGTCGTCCGTGAATATCGGCTTCAGGAACGCTGAGTCGCTCTGCAGTTCCTCGAGCGCCTCGTCGAGCGAGCCTGGCAGTTCGCGTATTCCCAGTTCCTTTCGCTTCATTATATCCAAGTGGTAGATGTTCTCGTCGACAGGGTCCCCGCAATCGGTTTTCTTTTTTATCCCGTCGAGCCCTGCGGCGACGAGCGCCGCGAACGCGAGATATGGGTTGCAGCTCGGGTCAGGCGGCCTGTATTCAATCCTCTTCGAAGCCTCCTCGCCTTTTTTGTATATCGGTATGCGGATGGCGGCGCTGCGGTTCCCCTTGCTCCAGGCGACGTAGACAGGCGCCTCGTATCCTGGCATCAGCCTCTTGTAAGAGTTCGTCGTCGGGCTGCAGAGGGCAGATAGGGCGCGCGCGTGGCTCAGCAGCCCACCCATGTAATACCTGCACGTCTGGCTGACCTCCGCGTACTCGTCGCTCGGGTCAAAGAACGCGTTCTTCTCGTCCTTCCACAGACTCTGGTGGACGTGCATCCCGCTCGCGTTGTCCCCGTAAATCGGCTTGGGCATGAACGTGGCGATGACCCCGTTCTGCGAGGCGATGTTTTTCACGACGTATTTATACGTGACAACGTTGTCCGCCATCTTTCCAACAGGCGCGTACGTCATGTCAATCTCGCACTGACCGGCTGTCGCGACCTCGTGGTGGTGGGCCTCCACTGTTATCCCATAAATGTCTTCCAGAATCTCTGAGACCTGCGCTCGGAGCATCTGAAGAGTATCCTGAGGCGGTGCAGGATAGTATCCTCCCTTAAACGGAATGGGGTAGTTCTGCCCGTACGCGTTCCAGGCCGCCTCGCGCGAATCGATGGTGTAGCCCTGGCCGCGGGCAGGCATGTTCCCATCGAAAGTCACGCTGTCGAAAACGAAGAACTCGAGCTCTGGTCCAAACTGCGCGACGCCATACCCTGCATTTTTAATTGCGTCCTCTGCCTTTTGCGTTATGAAGCGCGAGTCCCGCGTGAACCTCGGCCCGTCGTATCCCTCGCGTATGTCGCAGAACATTCGCGCGGTATCCTTTTCCCACGGTATCACCGCGAAGGTCTCTGGGGCTGGGAGCAGAAGCATGTCCGAATCCGATATCGCCTTAAACCCTGCTATCGAAGAGCCGTCAAGCTTTCCAACGCCGTCATCGAAACTGTCCAAATCAAGCTTGTGCGATGGCATCGAGAGATGCTGGAGGGCCCCTGGCAGGTCCACAAACTGCAGATCGACCCATCTAACCCGCATGTCCTCTATCTGTTTTAAAACATCGTTCGCAGTGACCATAATCTCACCGAACGTATATTCATTGAAAAGGATTATAAAGTTTGCCCAGTCGCACAATGATCGAATAAGAAATTAAAAAAATAGCAGATTATCAGATATTGTTTTATTTTTTATTTATTTTTTAAACATTATAGAATGCAAAAAAGTTATAAAAGAGAGGCGGCAAAAGACTATCCGCGCCGTGGTAGCTCAGCCTGGGAGAGCGTCTGGCTGAAGTGCCTTCAGCCGGTGAGGGTTCCGATACCAGAAAGTCGCTGGTTCAAATCCGGCCCACGGCATCTTTTTTAGGCATCTTTTTATATTTTTAACAACCGAAAGATTAGCCGTGCGGCTGTAGTCTAGCCTGGTAGGACTCAGCCTTGCCAAGGCTGTAGCCCGGGTTCAAATCCCGGCGGCCGCATTTCTATTTTTTCCTTTTTTGTAGAGGAGAGGGGGTAGGAGGACCGTGAAACTGGGGGGAGAACCTGGGTTC
>JBFMAP010000132.1:0-3024 GCA_040755655.1 Microcaldota archaeon | reverse complement strand
ATACCAGCAGGACGGCTCCCCTATACTCGCGAGCGGCTCCTCTTCAGACCCTGCCTAGAACCTGAACGCGGACGACGACAATTATTATAATATAACCGCAGTTGCGAATATTGGCACGCCCACCGAAACCAGACTATCATGCAAAGGGACTCCTGAATGCGCTTCCAGGAATGGCGGCCTATTTGCGGAATGCTATTGTTCAGAGATTGATTCAAACAACAACGTATATGCTGGAGGAGGAATAGCAACCACTACAGGTGGAACTGCTGGGCAGGTGTGGGTCGACGCGGATTTCTCAGCGACCACAGGCGAGATACCGGACGACTCGGTCATCCAGAGCGCAAGCGTTAGAGTTGAATTCAGGGTTTCGGACACCAGCGGGACCAGTTGCTACTTGGAGGTCTGGAACGGGACTGAATGGAGCGCCGCGCCATCCTTCACGTGCGTGAGTTCGGATACGACGCGGACAGTTGATTTCTCGTCCTTCATCGACACGCTCGCAGAGGCAAGGGCGATGCGCGCGAGGGTGAGATATATAGGGGACGGCAAGAACGACGTTCTGCGCGTCGACCTCCTCTACGCAAACGTTACCTACGCCCTCCAGTACCACAAGATGAACGTCACCCACTCCTCGACCGCGAGCGTTGCCACGCCGGCAGGGCACGCGCTCAGGAAGGTTGAGGCTCACGACAAGTTCAAATCCTCCTCCCTCTCCCCCACTTACACGCTTGAGTGGTTCAATAATGGCGTATGGACCACCGCGGGCTGCACCGCCCCTGGGAGCGTCGGCGCGACCGACGTCGACTGGAACTGCACCGAAACCACAAACCCGAGCAACGCCATAAGCGCGAACAGGATACGGATGCGCCTCTCAACAAACGTCGTGCAGCAGTCCTTCACGACAGGCGAGAACTACGTGTGGTACAGAATCTGGTTCCCGAACATAACGAGCACATCCATCTCGCCACTCGCTGACCCGAACCCCACCGAGGACGACGTTTTCGAGGTGAACTGCACGTCCGGAGTTGACAGCGACTACGGCATCGCGGACGCCGATTACCACCTGATGTACTCGACTGACGGGGGCGGCACGTGGAACCTGATAACGACCTCATCCGAGAATCTGCAGCTCAACGCGGGCACGCCGACGAACCCCTACACCGCGCAATCCATCAGCGCAGGGGGAAGCACGCGGAAAACCTGGAGCGTCGTCGCGCTCGCAGGCGCGAATCTGGTGAAGTGCGTCACGAATTCCACATCTGCGGGCGGGATGAACTCGAGCGCGACCATCATCACTGTGAAGAAAAAACCCGAAACAAACCTCACGCTCTGGGACGAGACGGATGCGGGGGAACCCTACGCAGGATTCACGCGCTACGCAAATGACGCGGTTGTTTTCTATGCAAATTACACGAACGCGAGCGGAGACGCGCTCTCCGCCGCGAGCTGCAACATCTCGATTTACAACGTGAGCGCGTGGACTCCCTGGTACGCGATGGGTTTCGACGCGGCGAAGGGATACTTCAAATACAACTTCACCGGCGGTTTCAACGAATCCGGCGTTTATGGCTGGAACGTGAGTTGCGCGCTCGCGAACTACCATAAGAAAACACAACACGACACTGTCCTCATTTCGAACCGCCCCTCCTCTCTCGCAATTTGGGACGAGACCGACGCGCTCGGAGGAGGGAAGACTAAATACCCCGGCGAGCAGGTGAAATTCTCCGCGAACTACACCAGCGCAGGCAATCCAATCATCGATGCGAACTGCAGCGTGAAATTCTTCATCTCGGGTTCGTGGACAGATTACGCGAATATGTCTTACAACGCAACGGCAAAACTCTACGAATACAACAGGAGTTTCCAGAGCGAGGGCATCTACGAGTGGAACGTATCGTGCAGCAGGAAGAACTACCAATCGCAGGAGAAAAACGACACAGTGAACATCACGCGCGCAGCCTGGGTTCAGACTGATAAAACAGACTACTCAAACTGCGGGAGCGTATATCTCAAAGTGCGCGTTTTCAACGAGCTCGGCGCGCTCATAGACTCGAACTTCACTTTGAAAATTTACGACGCGCTGGGCGCGCTCGCGCTCAACGAGAATAAAACAACGGGAAACGGAGGGGCGGGAATTTATTTAGGAAGTTATTTGCTGAACGCGAGCGCAAGCGTGGGCGAGTGGAGCATAAAAACGCTTTCCTGCGTTGTCGCAGACAAATCCTTCTTCGTGGGCGCTGGCAGCAGCGAGTTGTGGAAAATAACCATCGCGTTCGTGCCGGATGGGGTGAGATACAACACCACGACAACAATCACGATGAAATTCTACGTGCAAAACCAGTTGGGCGTCGGCGTCGCGGGGCTGAACAATCCCGCGCGGATGAGCGTGAACATAGACGGGGGCGCGAACCTGGTCGGCAGTGTTATTGATGATGGAGGGGGCTGGTATTCCTACTCATACGACATGCCCGCGGGCGCAGGCGCGCACTACGTTCAAATAAGCGCGAACAATACCTCACTAAACATCGCGAACACGCGCTCGTTCTATGTTGTTTCGTGAGTTGGCGGCGTATGTAACATCAGTACCTTATGCTGTCCAGCCCGCTGCCCTCCTCCTCTTCCCCTCTCTCGCGCGCCTCCCTTCTCCCAACCACGTATGGACTCTTTATTCCAGTGAAAATCGCGATCGCCTCAATCTTCCCCTCGTACGCGGCGTCCATGCGCGCGCCCCAAATCACGTTCGCGTTCGGGTCCACGTTCGCAGTGAGGAGCTCGCCAATCTGGTTCGTCTCGCCGAGCGTCATATCCGAGCCGCCTGTGAGGTGCAGGAGAACGCCGCCCGCGCCCTCGTAATCAACATCAAGAAGCCTGTGGTGCAGCGTGTTCGTGACAACGTCCTTCACGCGGTTCGTGCCCTTCGCCTCGCCAACTGCAATCATGGACACGCCGCCGCCCTGCATAACAGCGCGCACGTCCGCAAAATCCAAATTAATCAAACTTGGAGTGGTGATTGTTTCGGTGATG
>JBFMAP010000131.1:0-3172 GCA_040755655.1 Microcaldota archaeon | reverse complement strand
TCCTGCTGAAAAGGCAGGTTTGATTAAATATTGCGATTTGAAAAGTGAAAAAGAACGCTGGCTTTACCTCATCAAAGAGGCAATTCTTTTTGTTTATCTCATACCTGCCTTATTTTGGGACAGAGCCCGGGCGGAGTGCACAATAGTTATTTATACGTCGCGCGTGATGTGTTAGCGTGCGATGGATGCGTTGACGGGGTGGTGTTATGGCGAAGGAGGCAAAGGAGAACAACGAACTTGTAAAGACCGGGATTTTCGGACTCGATGATTTATTCTACGGCGGGATTCCGCGCGGCTCCGTGACCGTCGTCGGGGGCGCGCCAGGCACTGGGAAGACGAATCTCGCGCTCCAGTTCATATACGAGGGCGCGCGCAAATTCGGGGAGACAGGGATATTCATAACAATTGAGGAGAGCGCGAAAGACATACGCGCGAACGGGAGCACGTTCGGCTGGGATATTGAGAAGTTCGAGAAGCAGGGCCTCATCAAGATCGTGGAGCTTCCAATTTACGAGTCGAGCACGAACGTGATCGCGCAGATACCCCAAATTATAAAGGACGCGGGCGCGAAGCGCATAGCGCTGGACTCGCTCACGCTTCTCAATTATCTCTACAAGGAGGAAAGCGCGCGCAGGACTGGCTTGCTGATGTTCATAAAGGCCGTGAAGATAAACAACTGCACTGCTTTCGTGACTGCGGAGACGAAGAGGGAGTTCCCGAAACTCGAGTACACGCCAGAATTTTCTCTCGCTGACGGGGCGATGATATTATTTTGGAGCAGGCGCGGGCAGGTCGTCGAGCGCGCGATTTGGGTGATGAAGATGCGCGGGAGAAAAATCATGACGAAGGTCGCGATGCTTGATATTACGGATACAGGCGTTGTCGTCTATCCTGACAGGATGCTGTTCACGCTCGAGACAGAGCAGGGCAAGGTAAGGCGCTAGAGCATAGGTAAGAAAATGGCTGATTTTAATAAGCATTTTCTCCGGAGGTTCGAGAGGCGCGCGCGCAAAACCATCCGCGAGTTTGAAATGGTGAAAAAAGGGGAGCGCGTGGGAGTGGCGCTCTCAGGAGGGAAGGACAGCACCACTCTTCTTTACATTCTGAAGCCTCTCGCTGATGAGATGAAATTTGAGTTGATTGCAATTGGCGTTGATGAGGGAATTAGGGGATACAGGGATAAGACGCTCGCGAGCGCGCGCGCGGCGTGCAGGAAATTGGGGGTGAAATTAATTGTGAAAAGTTTCAAGAAAGAAATTGGAATAACGATGGATGAAATCGCGCGCAAGAAAAGGGGCGAGCGCGAGACGTTATGCACTTACTGCGGTGTATTTAGGAGATGGATTTTAAATAAGACTGCGCGCGAGCTGAAATTGAATAAACTCGCTGTGGGGCACAATTTGGATGATTTCGCGCAAACCTTTTTCATGAACATCCTGCGCAACGAGCCCTTCCGCCTCGCGCGCTTCGGTCCTGTGGGCGGGCTCGTTGAGGATGAGGGTTTCGTCCCCCGCATAAAGCCGCTTTTCCGCGCGCCAGAGGAGGAAACCTCGCTGTATGCGAAACTGAAGGGAATCGGCGCGGGAAAGAAAACCTGCTGCCCGAACGTTTACGAGGCGTTCAGGAGGCGCGTGCGCGTTTTTTTGGATGAGATGGAAGCTGACTTCCCGGAAACGAAGGTGCGCGCGCTAAACAGCATGATGAAAATAAGGGGCGCGCTTGGGAAGGAGTACGCGCACAGAAGAAAGGAAAAGATAGGAAGGTGCGCGAGGTGCGGGGAGCCGTCGTCCGCGGATGTGTGCAAGAGGTGCGGGCTGGTTGAGGCTATTTCTCCTTGAATCTCTTTTTATCCGTTTTTATCTGGGATTTGAGGGCAAACCTTCCGTAAGGCGTCTGGCGAGTTTTTGCTTTTTCTAAGTTATCTGTTTTGTGAAAAATGAGTTCGTTTCCATAGAATGAGAGCAGTCTTGCGATTTTCTTCGACCGCCAGGTTCCTTTCTCAATATTTCGTAGAATTCTTGACCTCAGATTTATTTTTCTGCTGAGTTTTTCATTTACCACATGTACCGAACCCGAAGGCCTCCAATTCAAACCCAATGCCTCCTCTGCTGTCCTGCAACTAAAATAGAAGTTCCCTGTGCCCAAGAAAAGCTCGATGGACTGAGAAAGCACCTTGAGTGGTTTCTCGATAAAGCAAGCGTTCCTTTCCTCTTCGATAGGTACGTAATATATGCCCTTGAATGGGGTTGGAAACAGTTTCAGCGCGGCATACATAGAAGTGATTTCCCTCTTGGAAAGCCCTTCGGAGCGGAGACGAGAGAAGTTAACCGCCTGTTTTGGAAGCATTTTCAATCACCTTGCAAAAGAGTTCGAAATCCTGTCCTTTCAACACAAAAGATTCCACCTCTTGGATGTTTTTGGGCATCCCATATTTGGAGATGAGCCTTTTCACTATTTCAGAGTCTTGTCTTTTTTTCGTTATGCAGAAAACGTCAAAAAGATCCCTTGCCTCCCTGCGATTTTCGTATGCCTTAATTTTCAACCGCAAAAGGTCATCGATGGACGCAACCGGTATCTTTGCATTTCCAAAAACGCGTTCCTCAAATCGCTTGAGCTTGTGCTCTGGGGAGAAGACCTCCACCTTTATGCTCGTGTCCTCGAACTGGACCACGAACTGGTTTTTATAAGCGCCGCCCGTGGTGCGGTAGCCTTTCTTGGTCATGCACCCCTTTAGTTCCTCCTTCAACCGAGTCTCGCTCCCCTCCAGCGGGACAAAGTCCATGTCAACGCTAACCCTGTGATTGAGATAAAACAGCGCCAAGGCGGTCCCGCCCACGAGGATGAGTTTTCCTCTGGAGCAGCCGGCAACGTCCGGGAGGACCTCGAGGACCTTTTTGTACTTCCTGTTGAACAACTCGTCCATGTAGTGCTTCTCTCTTTCAGGGTTTAAAAACATTTCGCTCTAGATTAAAATTTCTTTAAGCTAGTAAAAAGACTTCCGAGGGACACGTAAAAAATCAATTCTCGCGCGTGTGTGAGAGGTGCGGCTGGTTGAGAGTTTAAATCTGCACGGATGTGGCCCGCGTCCTTTTAGCCACTTCCCCTAAGCGAATGCTGCTAAGTGTCCGTGAAACATTTTTCGTTTTTTTGTTTATTGTATCCAGCACAAGCT
>JBFMAP010000130.1:0-3184 GCA_040755655.1 Microcaldota archaeon | reverse complement strand
GGAAGAGAAGAACTTTTACTGAAGAAGAAGTGAGAAGAAAATACGGGTTGTAGCGATGGGCGAATACAAACTCGAGTTCGCCAGGGGATGGGAGGGCTATTTCGAGAAACTCGACAGGAGCATGCAGGAGCGGGTTTGGAGAAAAATCCAGCAATTGAAAACCACCACGTACGCGCGGCACCTGAAAAAGGGGCTGCCTTTCTACGTTTCGGAGATAGGCCAGTACCGACCGTGCTATACCATTGACGAGAAAAAGAAAATCAAGGTTGTATATTTCGTAGGCGACCACAAGGAATACGAGAAATGGCTCGGGCTGTGATGCGCGCCGGGTCTGCTACTTTTTGCAGTGGCGATTGGGTGACTACATTTTTCAGTTTTGTAGTCACCTTCTCTTGAATTTTTTCTTCATCTCACTGCTCCATTTTTCGTAGTCAGGATCAACCCGCTTTAGGTAGAAGTCATACGCCTGGTTCAGCTTGCGCTTGAAGAACCAAACGAGCGGCATCGGATTGTCATTCACCTGTGCCTCCTCAATCAAGCGGAAGTAATTCTTACGTTCCCTGACCTCGATTATTATCGGCGGGTAACCTTCCCTCATCAGAATCCAATTGGCCAAAAGCCTTCCAACCCTCCCGTTTCCATCCACGAAGGGGTGTATTCCTTCGAACTCCGCGTGCGAGACTGCCGCGTGCGCTATCACCGGGAGTTTCTCTGGGTTTTCGTTTAGCCTCTTCATGAATTCCTTCATCATCTTCATTACGTGGCTTGGGGGCGGCGGCAGGTGGGCCGCTCCGCGTATATAAACCTGAACCTCGCGGTATTTCCCGGCCCAGTCGCGAGCCCACATGGTCGTTCTGTGAAGATTTAGAATGTCGATTTCCTGAATTTTTCTTTTCGGATCTTTGTCAACCCAGAGGAAAACAAGGCTAACCGCGTTCTTATGGCCTTTTGCATCCAGATAATCCTCGAACGGTTTGTTTGCCCCGACCACGCCCTCCGAAAGAAACAGGTCGGTTTCCTTCAGCGTAAGCGTGCTTCCCTCAATACTGGTTGAGTGGTATGTCCAAAAGACCGCAAGGTCCTCCCGGTACCTCTTCTCGACGTCTGGAGACACGCGAAGAGAGTCGAGCCTCTCCTTTTTCATGGCTATAAGCCTGTCCAGGGCGTCCATCCGCCGTCCCTTAACCCCCTGCTTCGGCTCCACGATTTTCAGTCCGTGTTTTTTTGCATACGCAAGGGCTTCTTCCCTGCTTCCGAGGTAAGAACGAGTCCTCTGCACGATCCTGTCCCCGATTCTCTCGGTCTCTGCCAGGTAGTAGTAATACCGGCCGTTGATGAACTTCGCCCGGATGTACATGGAGGTGATGTAGTGCCTAAGGTTTATAAAGTTTTTCTTGCTATTTTTTAGGCACTACAAACTTTCGCGTGTTATGTAGTGCCTAATTGTATACTCTTATTTTCCATTGTTTTTTAGGCACTACAAAATGAAGGGACGCGGGGGCAGTGCGAACACTTTTATATACCCCCTGCGTAAGAGTAGAGAGGTATGGTTATGGCTAAGTTATGGGGCGGGGCTTTCGAGAAGGGCCCTAAAAAGGAGTTAATAGAATTCACGTCCTCTGAAAACGCGAAATTGGACGCGCGCCTTATCCCCTATGATATTCTGGGAAGCGAGGCGCACGTGGCGATGCTGCACAAGCAGGGGATTATTGGTAGCGAAGACGCCAAGAAAATACTGCGCGCCCTAGGGAAACTGAAAGAAGTTCACAAGAAGGGCAAATTCACCATTTCCGTGGAAGATGAGGACGTTCACACCGCCGTGGAGAATTTCGTGAAATCCGAGGGGGGCGAGGCAGGAGGAAAGATGCACACTGCCCGCTCGCGCAACGACCAGGTGAACGCCGACATGCGCATGTTCCTGCGCGACGAAATCAATGAAGTGATTGGGAAACTGCTCGCGCTCCAGTCCGCGCTGCTCAAACTCCAGAAGAACAACCTCCAAACCGTCATGCCCGGCTACACGCACACCCGCATAGCGCAGCCCATTACGTTTGCATTCTGGTGCGCCTCTTATCTCGAGGCGTTCGGCCGGGACGTGGAGCGCCTTGAGCAGGCGTACGCGCGCGTCAACGTTTCTCCGCTGGGCGCAGGCGCGCTCGCAGGCACGTCGTGGAGCATAGACAAGGAGTTCACAGCAGAACTGCTCGGTTTCGAGGGGGTGCACGGGAACGCGCTTGACGCAGTGAGCTCGCGCTGGGAGGTTGAGGCAGAGGTGCTCTCCGCGCTCGCGCTCGCGATGACGCACGCGAGCAGGCTTTCGAACGAATTGATACTCTACTCGATGCCTGGGTTCGATTTCGTCGAACTGGGCGAGGAGTATGCCACAGGCTCGTCCATAATGCCCCAGAAGAAGAACCCCGACGCGCTCGAACTCGTCCGCGGCCGCGCGGCGCGCGTTTACGGGAATTTATTTCACGTGCTCGCGCTATCCAAAGATTTGATTTCAGGGCACAACGCTGACACGCAGGAGACGAAATACGCGGTGATGAGCGCGCTGGACGCCACGAAGGGCTCGCTCGCCATCCTCGCGGGCATACTCTCCGCGCTCAAGGTAAACAAGGAAAAAATGAAAGAGGCGGCGGAGCAGGGCTTTTCCACTGCCACTGACCTCGCGGACCTGCTCGCGCGCAAGGGGCTCCCGTTCCGCAGCGCGCACCAAGTTGTGGGCGCGCTCGTGAAACTGTGCGTGAAAAAGAAAATTACGCTCGCAAAACTCAAACCCCAGGAAATCACGAAACAAACAAAACTCGTCGCGAAAAAGAGCGTGAGCGTGAGTAAAAGCGAGATTGTTAGTGCTTGCGATGTTTTGGGTAGTGTGAAGATGCGCGCGTCAGGGCCGGCGCCAGAGTCGGTTCGCAGAATAATGCTCTCGCGCGAGCTGCTGCTGGAAGAAAAGAAGAACGGGTTGGGCGCGCGCAATAAGAAGTTGGAGGAGGCGCACAAGAAGTTGGGGAAGACGATTGAGGAAATTGTATAGCATAATGGTTTTTATTTTAGAATTCAGTGGAAAAGAGGTGTTCAACAGGCTTTTTATAAACATCTGAAGATGTATTAATGCCTTAAAAGCAACAGTGGTTTTGATGAGAAAACCTTGGTCGATATCAACAACGGTAAGGAATCCTGA
>JBFMAP010000129.1:0-3268 GCA_040755655.1 Microcaldota archaeon | reverse complement strand
AATCCACTTCGTGTTCTGGAACGCCCTGACTAGCGCCTCTGCCTCCTCCCACTTCAGCTCGAAAGGCTGCTTGTCGAAATTCACGTTAGGGACAAGTTGCCTCAATTCCTCCACTTTCGCTGAACTGAGCCGCGAGAACGTTGTCGTAAGGAACGATGAAACTTTTCTCTGCTTGGAATGCTGCGCCATCTCCATCAGATCATTGGTCGTAATCCCGAGCGGGTGGGGCTGGACCTCGCGCGGCCGGGCGGGTATTTTTTCAGATGCGCGCGGAAAAACAATCCGTTCGCCTGTCGGCTCTATGAGCGTGAGTTGCGCGTGCGGGTTCGCAATCGCGGTCCTCTTCATGTACTCGAACACGCCGTGGTCGCTCCTGTCGTACTTCACCTCCGCGAACTCGGCCTCGACCACGAGCCCCCTGTAATTGCTCATGTACTCCTTCTCGTTCGCTATTATTGGCTTGTTGCTTTTCACGTCCATCGCGAGTTCGCACTCGAACACCCTTCCGTTCCCGAGCCCTGTCCTCACCTTTATCGGCTTCCCGGTCGTCATCTGCGAGAACATCGTAGCTCCCGATGCGCCGATCCCCTGTTGCCCGCGCTGTTGCATGTACCTGTGGAACTTTGTTCCCGCGAGCATCATCCCCAATGCCTTTCCGAGGTGCGCGCGCGGTATCCCGGGCCCGTTATCTTCCGCGGTCACCTTGTAATGCTCGTTCTCCAGCTGGTCGACCTTTATGAGTATGTTCGGGAGTATTCCAGCCTCCTCACAAGCGTCGAGACTATTGTGAAGGCATATCGCGCCAAATCCACCCACAAAGTTTTCATCCCCTTCAATAGAGTAATCGTAAACATGCTCGCCCTCGCGCGGCCCACGCGTTTCAATCTCAGAAATCTGGAGCACACCCAAATCTCCATTGCAGAAAGCCACCGCCTCAGGAGACACATTCGCACCCTTTATTGCGAGTGATGCGACCTTTTCTATGCTGACGGTTTCCTGTCCGCGCGTATTTATCGCCCATTTGAGCGCGGGCTCCACAACAGCGCTTATGCCTCCTATTTCAATAGGATAAAATGAGAGCGGTGAGTTACGTTGGTCCGGGTAAAACTCAATTCTGAAGCTCTTTTTGAAGTTAGCTGTTTTGCCTGCAACAATTCGCGTTTCTGCCGCCACCTTGGAGTAAGAATAAGAATAACCCAGCGAGGACAGCAAGTATTGCAGTCCGAGTGCCAACTCAGGATTAGACGTCGCAGCGGTTATTTTTCCTTTGAGGTCCGTCCCCCGCGCCATGTACTCAAATATCTCGCGGGAGGGATAGCCGTCTCCTGCGAGATACGCGAGAAGAAAAGCCTCAGCCAATTCTTTTGAAACGTTAAAAGCAAGCCACGGAACTCGTTTCGATGTAGCCCGGCGACCGCATTTCAAGATTTTTTGAAGGAGGAAAGCGAGTGTGGCGTTTGGAATGTTTATGTTCGTCGCAGTGTTGTGTGCTTTGTTTTTGAACGCGCATCCAAACAACGATTTGCTAAGCCCTAACGCATACTCTATTAGTTCATTTTCATGCGAACCAAAAGAAAGCGAAACTCCAATTAGAGACTCTCTTGTGTTTCCCTCAGCCGCGTATAGCCCAAGAAAACACAACAACTCCTCAGTTATTGGCAAAACGGCTGAGAGCCGATATTTTGAATGCCGCGCCCCTACTTCACACTTATAGAAAACAGCACGTTCTTCTTGTGTAAGAACTCTCAGCAGCCTGATTGGAAGTCTATCGCACTTCATGTATCTGTTGTAAAAATAATAATGCCTCCCTCTGTAATCAAACTGCGATTTTATTTTTTCCATAAGCCGCTTATCAGCAAATAGTATGTCTCTAATTCCATAAACACCGAATTCCTTAATCTCTTCATCCGAAAGCGACAGTGCCTCTTCAATCAGATTGAGTTCGCTTATCGCATCCGCGCGCCAGCTTTTGCGTGGCGCAACGAGGAAATCACCAACGTTTAACTCCTCAGCACGAACAGCACTCACCTTCCCATTTTTCAACGTAAAAAGTCCGTGATGGGCGGTTGATTCAACCGTTCGTCCTCCAACAAGTTTTATTTTGTATACCCTTTCATCCGGCTTCATAGGATGGCGGTGGATGGCTTTGACTTCCTTGAACTTCAGCTTCAAGGATTCGCTATCAAAGCATAGCACCTCAAATGCTTCGAATTTTCTAAGGGATTCTATCTCGTTATCAGGAGAATGTTCGGTTGGGGAGTTTTTCATATGCCCGTCTATAACCCCGCCAATTGGTTTTACAAAAACCCGCCCGTTTATTTTCACAACCGTGGGCGTCTCCCAGCTGACGCTATTCGTTACATATTCGTGTACTATGGTAGTCAGCGAGCGCACCTTCCCGGAGAACCCGAGCATCTGCCTGTTCTTCTTGAAGAACTCGGCCACGGAGTGCTCCTTGAACTCCTCGAATATCTCATCAGCGTCTGCCAAATCATCCCCTCGTAATTTTCAAATTTTCATTTACCTTTATTCCAAATCTCTTTCATCCTTTCCTCTTTAATCCTTCTCCTTCCCCTCTCGAGCATCGCATACACCGTGGAGTGGCTCGCGCCCTCAAGCAGTTTCCCAATCGCCGCCTCTGCGAGCTGGAGTTCCTCAAGCGTTCCTATGATTCCTACAGTGTCCCCGTAAATGCACACGTCCGCCTCGCTCGTCTCCTCGATTATCCTCCTCGACCTTCCTCGTTCGCCTATTACCCTTCCCTTGTACCTCTTTATCTCCTTCTCGGACCCGAACAACTCGCGCAGGTCTATGAGTTTGAAGTAATAATCCTCGCTGAACAGTTTCATCGTCTTCTCTGGGTTGAAGCCCCTTCCTATCGCCTTCACCACGTCCTTCGCCCTCCACACGTTGAAAGGCTCGCCCTCAATCTCCACGTCCCCTTCCTCGTCCGCGCGGATTTTCACCTTCCAGAGCCGCTCTATCTGCCTCTTTGTTTCTCCCTCCTTCCCAATAAGCATCGCGACTCTTTCCTGAGGAATTTTTACTATTTCCATCTTCATCAGCGTGGGCGATCCCCTCGCGAGCAGTAGCGAGGGACTGGTCGTTCTCCTCGTAATTATTTCTCCAGAAACATATAAAAATGTATAGAAACCGCTTCGCCCAGTACTTCCGAAAGTAGATAAAACTTTCCCCTAGCTTTTTCAAATCCCACTAGACTTACTCTGTAGTTTGAACGCATGCATACCTACTTGAAGTCCATCTGTAA
>JBFMAP010000128.1:0-3270 GCA_040755655.1 Microcaldota archaeon | reverse complement strand
GTAGGCGAGCGTGCAGTTCGGGACCGCCGCGTTCGTCTCGTTGCCGGTCGCGTTCGCCGCGGACTCGCACAGGCTAATGTCGTCGACGCCCCTTCCGTCAGGGCACACGAACTTCGGGGGAGTCGCGGGCGGCTTCGCCGTCCGGTTTGTGAACGGACGCGCGGGGCACTTGTTCAGCGAGTCCACAACAGAACCATCAGAGCACACGTATTTCTGGGAGGTGCAGCCGAACGAGATTAGCAGAACAAATAACAAGACCGCGAACGTCAGCCCAACAAAATCGGTTCTCACCAGAACACCAAATTTCTTCTAGATTCTGGGGTATTTATCTTTATCACCCGCGCCCGTCGCCCAAAACGCGCGCGCCTTCCTTGCTTATCTCGGAGATAACGATATTCCCGCTGAACTCCCTGCACGCCTCAGCCGCGGATTCGGGCTCGCGGGTGAGCACGAAGAGCGTCTCGCCGAGCATCGCCATGCTCGCGTCCTTTATTTTCAGGAGCGCGCGCTCGACCCCCTTCGCGAGCCCTGTCCTGAGCGCGAACCTGCGCGAGAGGGATATGAAATTTTCAACCGAGGAATCGCGCGAGAACCCGCGCATGCACGCTGCGCCCACCTCGTTGATTTTTTTCCTCCAATTCTCGTCGCGGATTATTTTGCTCGTGGAGAGCGGGCGCAGGAACGCGCACACAACTCGCAGTCCATCATCAACTCCCAAGCGCTCGACCTCGCCAAAATCGCCCGGCTTTTTCCTGAGCAAAAATCCGCCGTGGGACTGCGCAATCACCGCGCCCAATCCTGTGCCGCACTCAATCTCCGCGAGGTGCGCGATTCTCTTCGCGGCGTCATCGCCCACCGCGCGCAAACATTCGTTCAGCGCGAGCGAGAGCGAAAGCGCGCCTGCGGCGCTCATCCCCAAACCATAACCTACCGGAACGTCGCTCAAATGCTCGACACGAACAAACAATGGCTCCCGCGCTATTTGGACGTATCTCGCAATAACTGCTTTTGAGACAGGCGCGTCATCGCGCGCGTGGTTTATTGTGATGTCTGTTCCGCTTCCTTCGCCGATTTCGACGCGCGTTGTCATCCCCTTTTTCAAATTCACTCCCGCGCCTGTGGAGCCCTTATCGAAAATCTGGAAGAAGCCGGTGATGTGCGCAGGCGAGAAGGCGCGCGCCCTTCCGGTTGTCATAAATGTTTATATAGTATAAGAAAATTAATATTCCCTACTTCAGTTTGTTGGTGAATGCATGGCACAGATAACAAGCCCGCGCGGGACGCGCGACTTCCTTCAGGGCGAGGCGCTCCTGCGCGCGCGCGTCGTGAGGAAAATAGAAGAAGTTTATAAGAGGTTTGGGTACGACCCGGCAGAGACGCCTGCGTTCGAGGAGTTGGCGGTGCTCGAGAGGAAGTGCGGGGAGGACGTTCAGAAACTGATTTACAAACTGGAAGGAGATAAATTGGGATTGCGGTTTGATTTGACAGTTCCCACTGCGCGCGTTGTGGCTGGAACCGCGCTTCCGAAGCCTTTCAAGAGATACTGCATAGGCGAGGTTTGGAGGCGCGAGGAGCCGCAGAAGGGGAGGTTCCGCGAGTTCCTTCAGGCAGATATTGATATTTTCGGGAGTGCGGGAATGGCGTGCGAGGCCGAACTCCTCGCGTGCGCGAGCGAGTGCCTGCGCGAACTCGGGTTCGGGGATTTCAAGATTCTCCTGAACAACAGGAAGACGCTAGACGCGGTCGTGAAATCAGCAGGCGTGCCGGAGGGAAAGGCTTCTGCAGTTTTCAGGGCGGTTGACAAACTCGGAAAAATGAGCGAGCGCGAGGTTAGGGAGGAAATGAGGGGGAAGGGAATCAGCGAGGGCGCGATTGAGAAAATTTTCGGGATGACGAGAGTTGGCTGGGGCAACGAGCAGAAACTCGCTATGATAAAAAAATTCGACGAGGAGGGCGGGCGCGAGCTGGAGGAGATTATGAGACTTGCGCGCGCATACGGAGTGGACAACATCGAGATTGATTTGACGCTTGCGCGCGGGCTGGATTACTACACAGGCCCTATTTTCGAGATAAGCGCGGGCGGCGGGGTCGGGAGCGTGGCAGGCGGCGGGAGGTTCGACAATTTGGTTGAACTTTATGGGGGAAGCCCAACTCCTGCTGTTGGGATTTCATTTGGAGTCGAGAGAATCATCGAGGTTATGAGGGGCGCGCTCAAGGAGATGAAAAAAACTGAGACGCGCGTGTACGTCGCGCCTGTGAAGGAGGAGTTCTATTTGAACGCAATAGGGGTTGCGCGCGAATTCAGGAAAGCCGGCGTGAGCGCGCAGATTGACTTGATGAGCAGGAATCTGAAGAAGCAGCTGGAGTATGCGAACGCGCTCGGCATCCCGTTTGTTGCAATCATCGGCGAGAAGGAGGCGAAGGAAGGGAAAATCACACTAAGGAATTTCAAAAGCGGGGAGGAGAAACTTCTTAGTATTGACGAGGCAGTGAAAATGGTCTGCGCCTGCTAGCGCGGTGCTGCTTATGAAAATATATCCCGACTGCGCAGCGTGCATGCTCAAGCGCACTTATGAGACAACGAAGCTCGCAAGCAGAAGCAGGGAGACGCGCGAGCGCGTGATGAGCGAAATCCTCCGCCTTACCGCGAACAACTTCAAGCCCTCTATGTGCCCGTCCGTGCTCGGGACGCTCCAGAGCAACCTCATATGCGCGCTAACCAAAAATGTAGACCCGTTCAGGGAGAAAAAATTGCACGTGATAAGAAAGGCGCTCGCGCGCAGGAAAAAATTCGAGAGATATGTGAACGATGGGAAGGATGCGCGATTGAGGTTCAGGCGCGCGGTGCTCGTTGCGGTTTGCGGGAACACCATTGAGATCTCCGCGCCCCAGCACGACGTGGATGTCCGCGAGCTGGAGCGCGAGATGTTCGCGTGCATAAGAAAAGGGCTTGTGATTGATGACGTTGGCAAAATATACGAAAAATTAAAGCGCGCGCGCGATGTGCTTTATATCTGCGACAACGCCGGCGAGGCTGTTTTTGATACGATTTTAATCAAGGAGATAAAAAAATACGCACGCGTTGTTGTTGCTGTCGCGAGCGGCCCTGTTGATGATGATATTACGATTAAGGAAGCAAGACTGGCCGGTCTCAACAAAATCGCGCCTGTTCTCGCGAAGGGGTGCTGCTTCGGCGTGTGGAGGGAGGCGTGCACGCGCGCCTTCTGGAAAAAATTAAAGGGGGCCGACCTGATTTTCGCGAAGGGGATG
>JBFMAP010000127.1:0-3301 GCA_040755655.1 Microcaldota archaeon | reverse complement strand
ATGACAATCACTTGTTTTATTTCGCCCTCTTCCACAAGACCACCAACACAAACGTACGAAATAACAATATAACTTTCTTATTTGTTTAATTAACTTTTCGGACTAGTCATCACTTACGCGGATGGTCATGAACACCCAAGCGTCATCGGAAAATTACTGCTTCTTAATACTTATAAGTGCATAAAACACCTTTTTAGCGAGAGAACATGTTCAGAAAAAGAACGATTGAAACGACTCAAAAAGCATACAAGTTTAGAGCTTATCCTTCGCATACGGTTAAGTCTGCGATAGAGAAAAATCTTGAAGCTTGTAGGTTTGTGTATAACTTTTCTCTTGAAGAAATGAACAAGCAAGAGAAAAAGGACGCAATAGAAATTCAAAACAAATTGCCAAAACTAAGAGAGGAAAAACCATTTTTGAAGGAAACATACTCCAAATGCTTGCAAGCAGAGGTTCACAAAGTTTTTTCTAACCTTCGTGTTCTTTCAAGGCTGAGAAAGAAAGGAAAGAGAGGGGGTAAATTGCGTTTCAAAGGGAAAGGATTTTTCAAAACGATAACTTTCAATCAGAGTGGTTTCAAAATTGAAGGAAATAAGATAATTTTTTCTGGCATCGGTGCAATTTCAATAAAACTTCATAGGAAGATCGAAGGCGTTGTAAAACAGGTTTCTATAAAGAAAGAACAAAGCGGAAAATATTTTGTAATCGTGATGGTTGATCAATTTAAAACCTCAGAGAAAAAACAAATAAAAAAATGCATTGGGGTTGATCTCGGCTCGATAAACCTAACTCACGATAGCAACAACAAATTTATAAAATCTCCGAAACATCTTGAAAAATCACTTAAAAAATTGATGACAGCACAGCGTTTGCTTTCTAGGAAGCAAAGGGGCTCAAACAATAGAAATAAAGCGCGAATAAATCTTGCAAGAGTTTATGAAAAAGTTCGAAACCAACGACTAGACTTTTTGCACAAGCTTTCTCATTTTTATGTGTCTAACTATGACTTAATCGCGATAGAGGATATGCAAATTCAGGAGATGGCGATAAAAACATACAACGCTAGACATCTTTTACAGAATGGTTGGAACATTCTTGCTAACCAGTTGTCTTATAAGGCTGAAAGTGCTGGTAAGATACTGGTAAAAGTTGAGGCTAGTGGAACTACGACCGATTGTAGCAGATGTGGTTTTGCAGTGAAAAAACAACTCTCAGATAGAACGCATGTTTGTCCACGCTGTGGTTTGAAAATAGACAGAGATTATAATGCTTCTATCAACATCCTCAAAAGGGGTGTCGAGAAGGTTCGGCAGGAACTGCCGACTGCGCTTGTGGAGATGGAGCCTCTACCCGACAAAAACTTCGGGCAAGTTCTGTCTGTGAAGCAAGAAGCCTCAGCATTAATTGCGAGGTAGCTCACTATGCGCACACGTCTCGAGGAGATTGCAGCGGAAATCGGAAGGCGCGAGGAGGAGCTGAGCAACTCCGCGGAGGAGCTCCGCGCACATCCCCCCGAAATTTTTCCAGATGCGCTCGAGAAAAACCTGATTCACAAATTGGAGGGAACGACGCTCGACTGCAAAATAGGCGCGGTTGACGGCGGGCTTCTGGCACAGGAGTTCCATGGTTTTGATTTGGTGATGGCGCGCGCCGTCGGCGTAATTTTCGAATACGAGAAGAACAAGGTGCGCGGCCATTCGTATTTTCCCCACGCGCTCCCGGAGCCTGACATTGACGCGCTGGGCGCGCTCGAGGGTCACGAGTTCGCGTGGCACAAGGGGCTCTTCAGACTGCAGAAGGAGATTTCGCTTGCGCGCGATATGATTGAGAAATTCAAGCCGGATTATCTGCTGCTCGATGGCTCAGTGGTCCCGCAGGTCTCTGACAAGCCTGGGGAGGATTCGGAAATACGTCCTATGTACGACGCGCTCATCTCCATGTACGAGAAATTATACGCGAGCGCGGAGGCGCACCACTGCCAGCTCGCAGGCGTGATAAAGGACAGCAGGGGAAAGCGGTTCATGGAAATAATCAACAAGACGGCTGCAGGCAGTACGCCGCGCAATACCACGGATACAAATTTCCTCTCCTTCCTTCTGCAGGAAGGCGAGCGCACGTTCGCGTTCCAGTACTCGGGCGCCGCGCTCGAGCACCAAGTTCTGAAGGATTTGAGGGAATGGGGAGTGAAGGTTCACGCGTTCTACATGAAGCCAGTGAGCGAGGACCGCCCCCTGCGCGTTGAATTCCTGAACATAAAGAAGGGAATCGATGAAATCGCTGGCACGCTCTTCGAGTTGAGCAGGATCAACAAGAGGTACGCCTACCCCGCGATACTCATTGAGGCGGACATGAGGGCCGCGCTCAACCGCATCGAGATTGAGCGCGCTTACCACGATTTATTCATGAGGACAGGCGCGCGCTCGTCCGCGTTGAAACTGCGCCGCGACATGAGGCCGTTCAGGTAATCCTCTAGTGGAATCTCACCCTCAACCTATATTTAATAATTCTTCTCGTGAAAAACATATAGTGAGAGTATGAGCGCTGAGCAGAAAAAAGAAAAAGGCGAGAGCGTGGAGTTAGGAACCGTCATCTCTACTTTCGAAGGTCCCTCCACACTCAATTTCTCATTTGTCGTCTCGAATCCGCGCGTCCGAAAAGGACAATTCGTTCAGACGATGACAGAAGACGGGCTGCTGATTGGAATGGTCCTCGACATCACGCGCGCAAACCGGTATTTCGAGCGCGCGGAGAGCGTTGCCGAGTACGAGCGCGCAGGGGGCAACATGGCGAGTTTCCCCACCACGGATTGGGAATACATCGTCGCGAATGCGCGCGCTCTCGGGATTTTCAGGGACGGAAATTTATTCAGGAGCGGGTTTCCTGCTGCGCCTGGCGCGCGCGTCGTGTTCGCCGATGAGAGGTTGCTGAAGGATTTTCTTGGGTTCGTGGATGATGGATTGATGATAGGGAAACTCGAGAACCACGATGTCGAAGTGAAACTGCAGTTGAACAATCTGTTCCAAAAGCACCTCGCGATACTCGCGATGAGCGGCGCTGGGAAATCCTATCTCGCGAGCGTCATCATAGAGGAGCTTCTCGACAGGAAGAAGGAGCAGGGGAGAATCGCGGTGATTGCTGTTGACGTTCACGGCGAGTATTTGGGCTTCAAGGAAAGGGGCGGGGGCTACGCGGAGAAGACGAATGTTTTCGACGGGAGGAAAATCAGAATCGCGATAAGAAAACTCTCCCCGCAGGTCCTTTTCGAGTTCGTGCCTGAGCTGAGTGCACCACAGAAGCGCGA
>JBFMAP010000126.1:0-3310 GCA_040755655.1 Microcaldota archaeon | reverse complement strand
GTGGTGGGCGTGGCGTACGAGGCAAAACTCTACGCGCTCCAGGTGTGCGACACAGCCGGATACTGCTACTCTGATGCGATGGCGAAGGGGATTGAGGATGCGAGATACGGGCCTGATGGAAACAAACTAACCACGAGCGACAACGCGCGCGTGATCTCGATGAGCATAAGCGGTCCCTCCTCGTTCGGAAGCGCGTTCGAGACGCAGATGCAGAACGCGTACAGCGAGGGGCTCGTCCTCGTCGCGGCATCAGGAAACGAGGGGACAGATGTCGGCTATCCTGCGAGATACGCGGAGTTCATTGCGGTTGGCGCGACTGACAGCAGCAACATCGTTCCCTGGTGGAGCAACAGGGGTTCTACCCTTGAGCTCGTCGCGCCAGGTGTGAGCGTTTATTCCACATACAAAGGAGACAATTATGCAACAATGAGCGGGACATCGATGGCAACGCCGCACGTTTCCGGAGTTGTCGCTCTGATGTTCGCGAAGAACCCATCGCTCACGCCAGCACAGGTGCGAACCATACTGCACAACACTGCAACTGATTTGGGCGCAGCTGGCTGGGACGTGGTCACAGGATACGGGCTATTGAACGCATTCGCGGCGGTTATCGCGAGCTAGTTTTTTCTTTTTAATTTTCTTTAATTTTTTATCTAGCTTTAATGTAAATTTATATATCTTTCCCTTTTTAATATATTCATATATTCGAATATATAGTGGGGGTGTACTCGTGGACAAGCGTATATATCTTCTGCACGCGCAGCTCTGTGAAACCCTCGCGAACCCGAAGAGGCTTGAAATAATAGACGTGCTCAGACGAAAGAGCATGTCCGTTGGCGAGCTCGCGAAAAAAACAGGACTTGCTCAGGCGAACCTTTCCCAACACCTTGCGCTACTCAGGCAAAGGGGGATAGTTAGCGCAGAAAGAAAAGGAAGAAACGTGCGTTATGCGCTTGCATACAAGGAGATGACAGAAGCGTGCGGGCTCATACGCAAGGTGCTACTAAAACAGCTCAGTGAGGGAGAAAAACTCGCGAAAAAAGTGAGAGTATGATTATAGTAGATATGGGAAAATTGTTTGTTGTAGCCGTTGTGTTATTCTCGCTATTTTCTACTGCTTATTCTGTATCTCAAAACGAGCTCGCAGAAGCCAAACAGCTCATCGACTCAAACGTAAGCTGCGCTAATCTCTCAGATGAGCAGCTAGAGCTGGTCGGCGAATACTTTATGGAGCAGATGCATCCAAGAGGCGCGCACGAAATGATGCATAGGATGATGGGGCTGAGCGAGGGCACACAGGAGGAGAAAAACTTCCATATCTCAATGGCGAGAAACACGTATTGCAGAGAGAGCAGAAGTGTTGGTATGATGTGCGGAATGATGACGATGGGCGATATGATGAGTTACGGCGGAGGGGGCATAATTGACGGAGGTGGAATGATGAATGGTCACGGCACATACGGTGTCTGGAACGCTAGTTTTTTCTGGATTGTCGCGTTAACAGTTTTCGTTCTGCTTGTGGCCTGGCTTTACAAAAACATAAGCACCAGACCAGTTGTGGAGGAGCCGCTCGCGATACTGAGGCGAAGATTCGCGAAAGGCGAGATAACAAAAGAAAAGTTTGAGGAAATGAGGAAAGAACTTTCCATAGGGTGAATCTATGAATACAGAGGATTTTGCGTATATAGTTGAGACAGACAAAAGTTTCGATGAGGCCGTTGTTTCTATTATACGAAGCGTGGAGCAAAAGGGCTGGGCGATTTTCCAGGTGTACGACATAAAGGAGAGGCTGGGTGCGAAGGGGTTTGAGCAAAAGCCGCTGAAGATAGTGGAAATCTGCTCTGGAAAGCACGCGAACAACTTCCTAAATAAGAACAGGTTGATATCGCTCTGCCTGCCGTGCAAGATAAACGTTATAGAGGAAAATGGCAAGGTGAAGATAGTGGGGATGAGGCCGACGATCGTGCCGCAGTTCTTCCCAGAGGCCAGCAAAAAAGAGGCTGAGGACGCGGAGAGGGAGGTAATTGAAATTATAGAGAAGGCAAGATGAGCATGGGCGAATCTCAAAATTTGATAGACGAGCTGGTAGGCGGACACGCGGAGGGGAAATATAACAAAAAATATGTTGCAGAAAGAATACAGAAGATTTTCAAGTTTCTGTTCCCACGCATTAGATCCGCCGCGGGAGATACGAATGAAAGAAACACAAACAAATTATACGATATTTTGAAGGAGGAAGAAAAAGTAAAAGCTCTATTTAGCGAATTGGTGGGTGAGATAGAAAGACCCATCATCATATACGTGGCGAGTAAATTCAAGAACAACAGATATTTTGGCACTAAGATGGTTGAAGAGGCGTTGAGATGAGAGTGGAGCTCTTGGATTTCACTGGAAAATGGTGCTCCACTTGCATTGTTTTGGATAGACTGATCGAATCTGGATTTCTCCCCAGATATAAAAATAAAATGAAATTCACTAAAATTGATGTGGACGAAAATGAGAGGCTAACCGAACAGTATGGTATTCTGTCAGTGCCTACTGTCGTGCTTCTGAAAGATGGGAAGGAGGTTTGGAGAAAGAGTGGTTCTATAACGCCTGGCGACCTGAAGAGCGCGCTGGACAGTTTCACCTCAGCATCCGTGTGAGCGCAATTGCATCTTCGTAGTTTATCACCGGATGGTCGAAACTCTCGTAATCATCAGCGATGCGCGGGCACGCGGTGTTGATGTAGCACTCAAACGCGCGGAAGTTTTTCAGCGCCTCGGGATTAATCTCGCTGCTTACAAGAATCACCGCGCGCCTCCCCTTTCCCTCCATAATTTTCTTTATTTTCTGTGCGCGCGCGAGCGCGAGCTGGCCGATTTTCGTGCTCACGAGAATTCCAAATGTCCTTGCCTCAGCGGCGCGCATCATGCTGAACTTTCTTCTCTTCTCCAATTTTTTTATTTCCTCGTCCATCCAGAGCGCGCCTCCTGAAAAAGGGTCGACAGCGAGAACCGGTTTATGCACGCGCATTCCAAGAGGATGAAATGCGCCGCCTCCGAAATAAACAAAACAATCGACATCGCGCGCAACACTCGCCGCAGCCTCGAAATCGCAGCCAAGAATCTGCCCCTCGTACTTCGCGCGCTTCCCCCTCCCAATTAAAACTTTCTTCCAGTTCCTCTCCAAAAATTTCTTAATTTCTGCGAGTTGCCCCACGTGCTGCACTGTTGTGACCAAGCCAACTTTCCTGTAATTTGTGAGAAGCGCGAGCGCCTTTTTCAGCGCGCGCGCATAATTTACTTTCATTGGATACTCAATATATTCA
>JBFMAP010000125.1:0-3316 GCA_040755655.1 Microcaldota archaeon | reverse complement strand
CGAATACGGGACATTGGAAACAATCACATCGGTTTTCTCAATCTCGTAATCAAGAAAATCAGCGTGGACAATAATCACGTTTGAGTGCGCGCGCAATCTTTCATGGAGCGTTTCTATCAGGCGCTTGTCCTTCTCGACCGCAATTATTCTGCGCGCGCCACCGAGCGCGAGCCTCTCCGTGAGATTGCCTGTGCCCGCGCCTATCTCGAGAACCTCCTTGCCGCGCACGCGCGCGTATTCAACTTCCCGAGCCAGCACGCGCTCGTCGACTAGAAACGTTTGGCTTAATTTTTTTCGCGGCGTTATTCCAAAAGCTGAAGTTTTCATGCGTTAGACCTTCTGGTAGGGCGGTCTCGTGAGTATGTAGTATTTCGAACTCCCCTGAAGCTCCTCAATTATCCTGTCCGCGATTATGCGCACAGGGTCAGGAAGGAGCGCGACCCTCTTGCTCAGGTCCTCGAAGCTCTCGAACGGCTTCTTCTCCCTCTGCTCGAGTATGTCCATCATGTGCTTCTTCCCCACGCCCGGGAGCAGTTCGAGCTGGTGGAGCCTAATGGTAATCGGCCCGCACCTGTTGAAGAACTCGATGACTTCCTTCTCCTTGCTCTTTATTATCGCCTTGAGCGCGCGCCCCAATTCCTCCCGCGCGCCAGAGGTGAGTTCATAATAACTTATTCTTCCTTTTATGTGGTCAATCTTGTCGCGCGGCCCCTTTCCGACATAGATGCGCTCGCCGATCGTGAGGGGGACATCTGGCTTTGGAACGACTTCCAGTAGCGTGAAATGCGCGTCGCCCACCACCTGCGCGAGCGGCTCCCTCCTCGTGTCCGTTGATTTCCCGTAAGGGAGCGAATCTATCACTATGCCGTACTCCTCCATTCCAGGCATTTTTCCCCCCTCTTTCATTCCAGATATTTTTTGACCACATCAAGAACTTCCTCTGCCTCTCCCTCATCAAGAGAATACCTTTCCTTTGAAAATATCAGCCTCAACTGGTCCGCGTTCGCAGGCATCAAATCCACGATTTTCACTGCGGCCTCCTCCTTTACCTTCTCGAAACCGAGGAGCTCCTTCAGAAGTTCCTCCCTTTTCTCCTTCCCGAGCCTCGTGAATTTCTTCGCGTGGTCAAGCGTGACCTGCTGCTCGAACCCGAGCTCGCCGTCCGCCCTCCTCGCCTCGAGTATGTCCCCGACCTCGCCCAGCGCCGCGGCCCTGCTCTTCAGCGTTTCCTTCCCAATCACAAAATCACCAAATCACGAACAACAACTCAACTACCTGCCCAGATGCACAGCCGGTATTATGAGGCGCTTTTTCATGTTGCCGTCCTGTATCTCCACAACGTATGCGCCCCCCTGCTTCCCCACGACCACGCCGTGCCTTCCCCTGTACCTCGGGTGGGGCATTCCCCCTTGGCCTGACTCATGGCGTATGCACACCCTCGCGCCGAGTTCGAAACTCTTCGTGAGTTTCCCCATTCCCAGATACTTCTTCCCAGCGCGCTTCCTTAGAAGCCTGCTCCTCTTCGATACGAGGCCCCGAGACCTTTTCATCATAACCACTCCTATCAATCGCAAATGCGCACCCTGCCCTCCCACGCACGCGTATGGTATATTTAAAAACCTAAGTTTATAAATATTTTACAACTGGCGAGAGGGTTCGTGGGGGTTGTGTTTATGGCAAAGAAGAAATCAAAATCAAAGCCGAAATCAAAATCTCACACGCACAGCGTGAGGAGGATGAGGCGCATCGAGCCCAAATTCAAAATAGAAAATATCGTCGCGTCCGCGAACCTCGGGGTCGAGCTCGACCTTTATTCCATCGCGCAGAAGGTCCGCGACGTGGAGTACGAGCCTGAGCAGTTCCCTGGCGCGATACTGAAACTGAAGGACCCGCGCGCATCTCTCCTGCTTTTCAAAAACGGGAAAATCATCTGCACAGGCTCGAAGAGCGAGCGCGAGGTGAAGATAGCGCTCGAGCGCGCGATAAAGATTCTCGCGCCGCACGCGAGGTAGCGCGCGCAACCAACGCCACGCGCACGGCACGCATTCCACGCACGCGCGCATTTAGCGCATTGGCTTCGTGGTCAGGTTCCTCTTTTCAAATCTATTCCAGAAATTCGGCGGAAGCCTTTCAGGCGCCCACATCCCTCGTGCGATGTAGTTCATGAGGGAATGATGAACACAGTTTCCATTATCCGAATGCCCTGCACCAACTTTCTTCTCGTTTACTTCCTTCACAACTCCACCCATTTTTCCACCCAGTTTGTTTCATTTTTATAGCATACACTCTCGGTTTTCAAACACCCGCGCGCAGCAATAAATCGAAAGAAAATTCGCGCGCTAAGCGACAAGGATAAGCAAAATGCCGACACTAAGAATAGCGATGCCGGAGGCTGGCTGAGAAATAGAAACCTTATCTGATTCTACGAATTTACATTTACGTATCAAAGCCATCCCCCCTTCGGGCGATTGCCGAGCGGCACGTTCGGACTCGGATGACTGCCGTTGTTGCTAGAAACATACTCGCTATCTGTCAACACTTCCTCCTTTACTAAGCTTCTCCTGACCTCCGTCAATTCGGCGCGGTTGCCCGTCACCGCATCGTGACTGATGTTCTTTATGTTAAACAACCCAGTGCCGTTCCCGATATGTTTCTCCGTAGCGGGTACAATCCGGTTGTTTTGAACCACAACAACCTGCATTCCGTTCGCACTGTTCACAAACCGCGTTCTACTCATCTTCCCACCCCATTTTTGTTTTTTTCATTTTTTTATAGCACACCCTACACTGTTGTTGAACCAACGCGCGCAACAGAAAAATCGGAATCAGTTTCGCGCGCCCTAGAGAATAATAATCCCGAGAATCAAGACGATGCCAGCGGCTATTGTAGAAACAGCAAATTTCTTTATTTTCGTGAACTCACAGCCAACTGCCATGCCTATTTTTGTGGCTGAACTCATTTAAATACCTTTCGTTTTTTCGCGCGAAAATATTTAAACCCAGCGCGCGTAATAATACGCGGTCAGCGGCCACAGGAGCGAGGAGACACCTGATCCCATTCCGAACTCAGAAGTTAAGCTCGTTCACGACACTGCCTGTACTGCTTTGCAGCGGGAACGCGTGTTGCTGCTGACCACTCGTATTTTAAATTTTCAAAGAGAGAATATACGCCATGGAAAAAAACAAACTCGCGCTCGCCTTTCTCGCTATCCTCGCGCTCGTCTCGTCCTCGAACGCGGTTTCTGCCTATCGCTCCAATTATCAAAATCTCACATTCCAGATAGTCGATAACGTCTGCTTCAACCTCTCGTATGATG
>JBFMAP010000124.1:0-3458 GCA_040755655.1 Microcaldota archaeon | reverse complement strand
TCTGCCCAGACTGTTTCATAGTCAGGATTAGGATGACCAGCGAGAGGCGCATGGGCAACATGTGCACGCTCTGCGGGGTCACGATGAGGCCAGGCGAGGAGGACAGGTCGCTCGGAAAAGTTCTCTGCAGGAAATGCCTCGAGAATGAGAAGGCGCGCATCGCAGCCGAGACGTGCGCGAAGTGCGGAAAATATATCGTTGGAACAAAATACGAGAGGCCTGATGGAAAGTTCCTGTGCGCGAAATGCCGCGCCGAGGACGCGAGCAGCGCCGGGATGGGGATAAGGATTGGCAGGTGCAGGAAGTGCGGACGGCAGGCGCTCGTGAAGTTCATAGAGGAGGACGGCACCATCTTGTGCGAGAGATGCTCGAAATACGCGGTTAGGAAGGAGAAGCACAGCAGCGCGAACGCGGCGATAAGGAAACTCAAGGATTTGGTGAGAAAGGTCATCGAGGGATAGCGCTCACTTCTTTTCACGCGCGGGCTTCAGCGCCTTCGCGTACCAGACCAACTCATCCAAAAATCGCTTTAGAGGAGCAGAGTACGCCGCGCGGTCCTTAATCTCTCCTTTCTCGTCGAACAGATTCTGAACCACGGGAAAGTACAGCGCCTCGCGTATTGGCACCATGTGAAGTTCAACAGCCACGAGCCGCAGCTTTTCCGCCATCCGCGCGCCTCCCAAACTCCCGCCAGAAACCCCGCAGATTCCCAATGGCTTTCTCGCGTACTGCTGGTACAGCAGATCAAGCGTCATCTTCAACTCGCCGGGATAGCTGTGGTTGTATTCCGGCGAGACGATGATTAAGCCATCCGCTCTGGAAATTTTTTCGGACAGTTTTTTGGCCAGGGGGGGGATTTCTGCGTGTTGTCTGTCGCCTCGAGCCTGAAATCGCGCACGTCTATGATTTCAGTCTCCAGTCCTGCGCTCCTCGCTTCACTCAGCACAAAATTCGCGACTTTCTCGGACTGCCTGCCTGCGCGCGCAGTCCCCAAAATTATAGGTATGTACATGTTCCCACCACCTCACAATTTTCTCTCGAGCGCGCGCAGGAAATTCTTCCCTTTCCCCAGCAGTTTTTTTCCCTTTTCGGTTATCGAGTAATATTTTCTCCTGCCCTCGAACTCAGAGCGTATGAACCCGTCGCGCTCCAGTTTGTAGAGAACGATGTAACTCATGATGAGGCTCGGCTTCCATCCAAATTCTTTCTCGACCTCCTCGCGCAGCCCGTACGCGTAAACCTTCCTCTTCCGCAGCGCGGAGAGTATGTAAAGCCACAGGTTCCCCCTGGTCGTGACGCGCTCAAGGCGCGCGAATGGGGCTTCCTTCGCCTCGCTTGCCATGAGTAAATTATTTATGCAAGATTTAAATATTTATTTGATTTTAAAATAGTGGGAGGGGGTGGGCGCGTGAAGATCAGAGTTGGCGTCATCGGGGTTGGAAACTGCTTCGCGGGGCTGTGGCAGGGGATTGAGTATTACAAAAGAAAGGGGGCAGGCGCGCGGGTCATCGGGCTGATGAACGAGAAAATCGGGGGCTATCGTTATGACGATTTGGAGTTCGTGAGCGCGTTCGACGTGGCGAGCAACAAGATAGGAAAGCCGCTTCACAGGGCGATTTTCGAGTACCCGAACATGGTCGACTGGGTTAAGGACATGCCTGCGAGCAGATGCATCGTGCGCGAGGCGCCGATACTGGACGGGGTCGGTATTTTCGTCCAGAACAGGATAAAACCAATTAAAACGAAAAAGACGCACGCGCAGCTGCGCAGGGAAATCATCGGGGAGATAAAAAACACGGACACGCGCGTTCTCATAAATTATCTTCCTGTGGGAAGCCAGAAGGCCACGGAATTCTGGGCAGACGTCGCGCTCGAGACGAGATGCGCGCTCGTGAACACGATTCCTGTTTTCATTGCGAGCGAGCCGATGTGGGAGAGGAAGTTCCGGGATGCGCGCGTGCCTGTTATTGGCGATGATGTGAAGTCGCAGGTGGGCGCGACAATAGTGCACCGCACGCTCGCGAAACTGTGCGATGAGCGCGGGACAAAGATTGACAAGACATACCAGATTAACGTCGGCGGGAACAGTGATTTTTTGAACATGAAAGAGCTCGAAAGGCTTGAGAGCAAGAAGGTAAGCAAAACAGAGAGCGTTCAGAGCCAGTTGTCCCAGCGCCTTCCTGATGACAAGATATACGTTGGCCCAAGCGACTTCATCCCGTTTCTTGGGAATACGAAACTGATGTTCATGCGCATAGAGGGAAGGATGTTCGCGGATGTCCCTTTCAACATGGAGGTCAGGCTCGAGGTGGATGACAAGGCGAACAGCGGGGGCGTGGTGATTGACGCGGTCAGGTGCGCGCAGCTCGCGCTCGACAGGAGAATAGGCGGCGCGCTCGAGTCCGTGTCCGCGTATTTGATGAAGCATCCTCCGAAACAGCACTCGGACCCTGTTGCGCGCACGCTCCTCGAGGATTTCATAAAAGGGAAACAATGATGAAAAAAGTTTTCAAAAAACAAACGCAAGAAATAACAACGCGCGCAGGAAAACTTTTCTCTCGCGTTCCTGTCTCTCCAAATGCGTGGACAGCGTTGTCGTTGTTGGTTGCGTTGGTTGGTTTTTTTGCGCTCGCGCTCCGCGAGATGCTTCTTGGCTTGATTTTGTTTATTTTTGCGGCGGCGCTTGATGCAATTGATGGGGCGGTTGCGCGCGCAGCGAGAAAAACAACGAGGCTGGGCGCGTATCTGGATGGAATGGTTGATAGGTTTGTTGAGGCGCTCCTGCTGTTCGGGCTCATGGCTTTCGGTCTTCCCGAATTTGTTATTCCAGGCTACGGATGGCTCGCGCTCCTCCTTTTCCTCGGCACGTGCATGACCTCGTATGCGCGCGCATACGCGGACCACAGGAAAGCCATAGATGAGAAGGAGGTTGAAAAAATGGGCGGCGCGCGCGAGCGCGCGGAGAGGCTTCTCCTAATTTTCCTCGCGATGTGCGCATGGTTTTTTGAGCCTGTTTACGCAACATACCTCATCGCGCTCGCAACAGCGCTCGCGTTCGTGACAGTGATTCAGCGCGTGGGATTCGTGGTTGGGAATGCGCGCGCGTAAGATGCGTGTGGTCGTATGAACGTAAAGGAGCATTTTCAGGGCATCGCGTTCGGGCTCATGGACGGGATAATCACCCTCATCGGCATCCTCATAGGCGTCGCGGAGGCGACCGGGAACGCCAAACTGGTGATAGTTTCAGGGCTCGTGGGCGGGCTGGCGAACAGTTTCGGCAACTCCATCGGGTTCTACACTTCCGAGAACGCGGAAAGGGGGCAGCAGCTCGAGTTCTACAAGGACCACAAAGGAGGGAGGGAAAAGAAGTACATCCACTCGCACGGGGAGATAATAGCAAGTTCTGTGCTCAGCTTTCTCGCGACATTCTCCGCGCTCGTGTTCCCGATAATCCCGTT
>JBFMAP010000123.1:0-3458 GCA_040755655.1 Microcaldota archaeon | reverse complement strand
CTTTTATCTTCTCATCCATAGTTCTAGGCCATTTAATTTCAAACTCCAATGCATCGGTAGTAGCCATATTGCCACCCCCAAGAACCAGTATTTATTTATGCGGGAACTATTTTATAAAGTTTTAGAGAATCCGAGCACGCTTGATTTGACGGTTTTAGCGAACCATTTCCATTTAAATTCTTTTCCATTCATAATAAACCCACACAGCACTGTTTTTCCCGCACGACTGCACGCGCACGCGCGCAGGAGGGGAAAGGGAATTGCATGAAAAGGGAACAGATACTCGCGGCGGTGAATGCCGCGCTCGCTGACAAGGGGAAGAGGAAGTTCACCCAGAGCGTGGAGCTTGCGCTCAATTTCAAGGGTATTGATTTCAACAAGCAGGACAACAGAATTAATTTGGAGGTCGCGCTGCCCAAGGGGAAAGGGCGCGACGTGAAAGTGGCCGTTTTCGCGGACGGGCAGCTCGCGCTTGACGCGAAAAACGCAGGCGCGGAGCTCGTGGTGAGCGGCTCGGAGATACCGAAGCTCGCAACCGACAAGCCGAGGCTGAAATCCCTGATGAAATACGAGTTCCTCGCGCAGCCGCAGTTGATGGCTGTTATTGGAAAAAGTCTGGGGCAGGTGCTCGGAACAAAGGACAAACTGCCGAAGCCTGTGATGGGCGCTGCGCTTCCTGCGCTTATTGAGCGCGCGAAACGAACCGTGAAACTGAAGACGAAGGGAAAATACCTCCCGACGCTGCACTGCCTGGTGGGGACAGAGAATATGGGCGCGGACGACATAGCGGACAACATAGAGGCTGTTTTCGAGGCCGTGAAAGGCAAGGTGCAGGAGCAGAGCATAAAGTCCGCGTACGTGAAACTCACCATGGGAAAGCCGCAGAAGATAATGTGATGTGGTTGATGCGTATGGCAGGCGAGAGCGAAACAAAAGGAAAAATCAGCAGGAAGAGGAGGGTGAAGGAGGAGACGGTTGCGAGCCTCGCGGAGAGGATAAAGGGCGCGAAGGTGCTCGCGCTCGCTGACATAAGGAACCTCCCTGACAGGCAGTTCCAGTCAGTGAGGAAGAAACTGCGCGGGAAGGCGGAGTTCATAGTCACGAAGAACACTCTCATCAGTCTCGCGCTCAAGGAGGCGAAAAAAGGGGGGGAGCTTCTCGCGCACCTGACCGCGCCCACGGCGCTCATGCTCACCGAAATGAACCCGTTCGAACTTTACGCGAATATAAAGAAGAGCAAGGGGAAGGCCGCGGCAAAGCCAGGGCAGGTCGCGCCATATGATATCATTGTGCCTGAGGGGGAGACGAACCTTCCGCCAGGTCCTGTTCTTTCCGAGTTGAAGCAGGGCGGGATAAACGCGCAGATAAAAGGAGGAAAGGTGGTCGTCGCGAGGGATTCCGTTGTCGCGAGGGCAGGCGAAAAGATAACCGACGCTGCCGCGAAGGCGCTCCAGAAATTGGGAATAGAGCCCTTCGAGGTAGGAATGAACATCGCCGCCGTGTGGGAGAATGGTCTCGTGTACAAAAAAGACGTGCTTGATATTGACGAGGAGAAGTTCCTCGCGGAGCTCAGGGGCTCGCACGCAGAGGCGCTCAACCTGTCCGTGAAAGTCGCGTACCCCACAAAACAGAGCATAACTGTGCTCCTGCAGAAAGCGGTAATGGATGGGAAGAATCTCGCGTACAACGCCGAGATTTACGAAAAGGACGTGATTGGTTTATTGCTCGCGAAGGCGAACGCCCAGGCTGCAGGTCTGGGTGTAACGGTGAATATTAGTTGATGCGCAAATTGTGCATTGCGCGGAGGTAATCTTATGGAGTATGTGCATGCGGCCCTTCTGCTTCACGCGGCTAAGAAGGAGATAACCGAGCAGAACGTGCTGAGCGTGGTGCAGGCTGCCGGCCTCGCGCCAGACGCGGCGAAGGCAAAGGCGCTCGTGGCAGCGCTGCAGGGCGTGAACATAGAGGAGGCCATAAAGACGGCCGCAATTCCGGTGGCCGCTGCTCCGGCTGCGCCTGCCGCAGGAGGCGCGCACGCAGAGGCGAAGAAGGAGGAGAAGAAGGACGAGAAGAAGACCGAAGAGGAGGCTGCAGCAGGCCTCGCGAACCTCTTCGGCTGAGCGCGCGCGGTTAATTTATTTATTTCATCTGCCGCGCGTGCCTTCCTATTTTTATAATGCACGCTAGAAATAATCCCATGGCCGAGAGTTACACCGGAACGAGGTTCAGGACGGTATTCGTAAGCAGCGCCGTTCCGCGCGGGAAGGAAGTGCGCGAACTCAGGAGATGGTGCGGCATTTTTGCGAGGAACGAGCTCGCGCCGGAGTTCAGGAACAGGGGTAGGATGTCGAGCGCCGGAAACCTTAGCGCGAGGCTTGGCAGGGGATTCGCGATAACCGCTGCAGGTTGCAACCTCGCGCGCATGTCAGGAGACGAGGTCGTGAGGGTGATCCGCTGCGATGCCAAAAGGAAGGTCGCTGAGACCAGCGGCGCGCGCGAGCCCTCCTCCGAGACGATGCTCCACTGGATGATTTACGGGAAAAGGCCGGACGTGAATTTCGTTTTTCACGGGCACGACAGCGCGGTGATGAAAAACGCGAGCCTGTTGGGGCTCGCCGAAACCGAGAAGGAGATGCCGTACGGCTCGCTCGAACTGGTTCGCGAGGTTGAAAAAGCAATGGAAAAAAATCCTGATGCTGGTTTTATAGTGCTGAAGAACCACGGCTTCGTTGCTTTTGGCGCGGGCGCGGACGAGACAGGCAGGCTCGCTTTGGAAATCTGTGGGCGGGCGCGGGCGATAGAAACCTCGAAATCCCAACATTAACTTTTTATCTTGTTTACTCGCAATATATCCCGCTTCACATCGTGGGCCGGTGGTGAAGTGGTATCACGCAACGTTCGCAACGTTGAGGCCACGGGTTCGAATCCCGTCCGGTCCACTTATTAATTTTTTCTTTTATTAGTAAATGAAACGGGTTGGTTTATGGGAGAACTGCGAAAGATTAAGGCGCTGCTCCTGCGCGAGGCGCTCGGCGTGCGCAGGAACGTCCTCCTGCTCCTTCTTATCGTCGTCCTTCCGGTCGCGTTCGGGGTTATGTTCGGCACGTTCAAGGAGTTCATCCCCCGCTCGACGCCGTCAATGGCAGTTCCTGAAAATGGGAGCGTGGGCGCGGACGACATGCGTTTCGCGAACTTCACTCTCGCGCTCTTCTCAACACCAGTGATTGGAGAAGACAACCAAAGCATAGTGAACGCGCTCCTTCGGGAGGAGGTCTATTTCGGAATCGTCGTGCCGTCCGGCGTGCGCGAGGCGAAGGGCGTTATTTCCGTTTATGTGGATTCCTCTATGGCGCCTGTGGCAGAGGCTTCGGATTACGTCGTGGGTATGATAAGGAGGGAACTCCGCGAGTGGAATTATTACCCCACTTTTAAACTGGTGAAAGTTGGGAGAGCAATTA
>JBFMAP010000122.1:0-3466 GCA_040755655.1 Microcaldota archaeon | reverse complement strand
GAGAACAGTTCAGGCCCGCTCGGGCAGGGGCTTTCAATAGCGGTAGGGATGGCGCTCGTCGCGAAGAGGGAGAGGAAAAGTTGGAGGATTTACTGCGTGTGCTCTGACGGCGAGCATGACTGCGGGAAGACATGGGAGGCCGTCCTCCTCGCGTCGAAATTCAAACTCGGGAACCTCACCGCGATAATGGACCGCAACAACATACAGATTGACGGTTTCACGGAGGACGTTCTTCCGCTCGAGCCGCTTGCGGAGAAATACCGCGAGTTCGGCTGGCACGTGATTGAGGTCGACGGGCACAACATAAAGCAACTCATAGACGCGTGCGGCGAGGCGAAAAAGGTAATCGACCGTCCCACGATGATTATCGCGCACACGGTTCCTGGGAAGGACATCTCGTTCATGGAGTTCATAACCGAGTGGCACGGGAAGCCGCCAGGGGACAAGGAGGCGACGACCGCGCTCGGAGACCTTGCTGAGGAGAGGAGATTTTATGGAGATGAAAGCGAGGCGTGAATGCTTGATTTGAATGGTGCTCGCATGGCGAATTCCCAAAAAATAAACAAGGAGATGGCGCTCATCGACCCGCTAGACGCGCCGCAGGTGAAGAAGCCGAGCCGCGACGGGTTCGGGAAGGCGCTCGTGGAACTGGGCGCGGAAAATAACGATGTCTGGGTGCTCACCGCGGACGTCTCTGAGAGCACGCGCACGCACTGGTTCGCGGAGAAATTTCCCGAGAGGTTCGTGCAGGTGGGAGTTGCAGAGCAGAACCTTGCAGGAGTCGCAGCAGGAATTGCATCCTGCGGAAAAACTGTTTTCATCTCTGCGTATGGAGTTTTCTCTCCTGGGAGGAACTGGGACACTGTGCGCGTTGCAATCTGCTACAACGACGTGTCAGTGAAACTTCACGGCTCTCACACAGGAATCACCGTTGGGCCTGACGGCGCGTCCCACCAGGCGCTCGAGGATATCGCGATGACGCGCGTGCTTCCGAACATGACCGTGCTCGTTCCTGCGGACGCAGAAGAGGCGAGGAAGGCCACGCTCGAGGCCGCGAAATGCAGCGGCGCGGCGTACATCCGAACGTGCAGGGAGAAGATGCCCCTCTTCACAACAGCAGCAACGCCATTCACGATTGGAAAGGCGAACGCGTATCGCTTCGGCGATGATGCAGCGATTTTCGCGTGCGGCCCACAGGTTTACGAGTCGCTCATCGCAGCAGAGAAGCTCGAGAAGGAGGGGATTTCGTGCGCGGTGATAGATTGCCACACGATAAAGCCGATTGATGAGGAGGCGGTAAAATACTGGGCCGGGAAAACAGGATTCCTCGTGAGCGTGGAGGAGCACCAGAGAAGCGGTGGGCTCGGGGGCGCGCTCTCCGAGGTTCTCAGCGGGCTCGGGAAAGGGCGCGCGTGCGTTCTCAGGAGGCACGGGATAAACGACGAGTTCTGCGAGTCAGGCGAGCCGCTAGAACTGCTGAAAAAATACCGGCTTGATGCTGATGGAATCGCGCGCTTCGTGCGTGAGAATTTTGTGAGGTGAAAAAATGGATTTCTTTCTGGACACCGCGAACGTCGAGCAGATAAGGAAGGCAGCCAAGGCCGGAATCGTTGACGGGGTCACGACGAACCCGACGCTGATTGCAAAGGAAGGGAGGAGCCAGCACGCGGTCATAAAGGAGATAGCAAAAATCATAAAAGGGCCGATCTCCGTGGAGGGGAACGGGACCACTTGCGATGAACTCGTGAAGGAGGCGGAAGTTTACGCGAAGTGGGCACCGAACGTGATAGTGAAAATACCAATGACAGAGGAGGGCATAAAGGCGGTGCGCATCCTCGAGAATAAAGAGATACGCACGAACGTCACGCTCGTTTTCAGCCCTACGCAGGCGCTCATCGCCGCGAAGGCAGGCGCGAGTTTCGTGTCCCCTTTCATAGGAAGGCTTGATGACAACTCGATGGATGGGATGCAGTTGGTGCGCGACATAATGCAGATTTACAATAACTACGGTTTCAAAACTCAAGTCATCGTCGCGAGCATCCGCCACCCCCTCCACGTGGTTGAGGCCGCGAAGGCAGGCGCGCACGTCGCGACCATTCCGGCAGACGTGCTCGCGAAGATGTGGGGCCATCCGCTCACGGACGCGGGGATAAAAAAATTCAGGGAGGACTTCGAAAAGACCGAGGGTAAGAAATAGCGCGCGCGTCTGTGGGTGAATATGAAAATCCTCATCGCGTACTACTCGCTCACAGGTAACACGAGGAACCTAGCGCGCGCGATGCGCGAGCATTTTCTCTCGAAAAACAAAAACAGCAAAATCTCCCTGGAAGAAATCGAGCCGCTGGAAAAATATACCTATCTCTCCGCGTACTCGCGCGGGTGCAGGGAGGTCGTCCGCAGGATTCTCCCGGAAATAAAAAAGCCGAAGCACGACCCGAGGAAATTCGACCTTCTCGCCGTCCTCTCGCCCACGTGGGCGTGGAACTCCGCGCCCCCGGTGAACACCTACCTCTCGCTCCTACCGCGCGCCCGCAAGAACCAGAAGGCGATTGCTGGATTCACGCACCACAGCCTCGCGCGCCTAATTTCAGACACAATCGCAAACAAGCTGAAGGCAAAAGGCTATGATGTGCTCGCCTCAGTAAAAATTTTCATCCAGTGGCCCATCGCCTCGAAAGTATCAAAGGAAGACGTTGCGCGCGCAATTGGCTCTGCCGGTTAAGTTATTTCAGCATTTTCGCGATTATCACTCCTGCTATGAGCAGTATCACCAAACTTTCCAGAGCCCACTCGAACACGAGCATCGCAGGAAGGTTGATGAGCTCGATGAGCGCGAGATAGCCCGGCACGCTGCCCACCATGAACAGGAGCGCGCCATACGTCAAGCCCTTCTGCACCGCACCCTTTCCAGGAATGGATTTTTTAAGAATCCCATACGTCGCGGCGTAGATGAGCGCTCCAACGAAACTGAACGCGAGTGAAGTGTAGTAAAACTCCATAGGGGGGCCACCAGGCCCGGGCATCATCAATCTGCTCCAAACGCCCCAGTAGCTAGGGTCTAAATAATAATCCATCGTCAGCACCGCGCCCACGGTGTGCACGATCTGGCTGACAATAACAATCAAAACAGACGCCAGCACAACATTTTTTCCGTAGCCCATTTTTCCACCCCCAATTCCTTAACTCATGCGGCTATATAAACTTATGCAGCCTGTCCAGGTTCAGATATGCTACGCAAACTATCACCAGATAACCCGCCCATCCTGCGAGTTGATACGGCGTCGGGTTGTCCTCGTAACCCGTGAGCGCGTGCGCTATTCCGCCAACCGCGTTGTTCTCGTCAAGAACGCCAGATGTGTCCCACGCGGCGCTCTGCTCTGATAACACGCCCACCTCCTGAAACTCATGAACCGCGTGCGACACAAGCCCTGCGGCAAAAAGCACGAGCAGCACGCTCGTGACATTG
>JBFMAP010000121.1:0-3471 GCA_040755655.1 Microcaldota archaeon | reverse complement strand
ACACAGTCCGCCCTCGAGGGCGACTTGCCGCTCGACCGATTTGTTCGGCGAACCGAACAAATGGATTCGCAGGTTCGAACCTGCGAAATATTCGCGACGACCAATTTGTCCCAGAGGACAAATGGTCCATTCGCGCGGAGCGCGAATCGGAAGTCGCGAATGGTCCATTTTTCGCGAAGCGAAAAATTGGAGCGGGCAACCGCTTGTTGGCGGTGGTGGCGCTTGTGTTATTTATAATCTATATGAACAGGGGCGCGAGCACGAGCGTGATGGTGCTCAATAGTTTTATGAGCACGTGAATCGAAGGACCCGCGGTGTCCTTGAACGGGTCGCCGACAGTGTCGCCGACTACGGCCGCCTTGTGCGCGTCAGAGCCCTTGCCCCCGTACGCGCCTGCCTCTATGTATTTCTTCGCGTTGTCCCACGCGCCCCCCCCGTTGTTCATCAGAGTCGCAAGCAGCACGCCGGATATGGTGCCGACCATCAGGAACGCCGCCATCGCCTCATATTTCAGCACCGCGCCAACGAACACAGGGAACGCCACGGCGATTATTCCGGGCACGACCATGTTGCGGAGCGCGCCCACAGTGGTAATATCCACGCAGCGCGCGTAATCCGGCTTCCTCTCGCCGCTCAGTATCCTCTTGTCCCTGAACTGCCTCCTCACCTCTTTTATGATGTACTGTGCTGTCTCTGAAACCGCGCGGAGCGCGAACGCGGAGAAAAGGAATATGAGCATCGCGCCCAGCATCGCGCCTGCGAACACGTCCACGTCCGCTATGTTTACCACGGTGAACGCCTTTCCAGTGAGTTTCGCCACGTCGTCCATATACGCTGAGAACAGAAGGAACGCCGCGAGCGCCGCGCTGCCAATAGCATACCCTTTCGTGAGCGCCTTCGTGGTGTTTCCTACGGCGTCAAGCCTCTCGGATTTCTCGCGTATTGCGCGCGGCGCGTTCGACATCTCGACAATCCCGCCTGCATTATCCGCAATCGGTCCGAACGTGTCCATCGCGAGGATGTACGCGCACGTCGCGAGCATCCCCATAGTGGCTATCGCGGTCCCGTAAAGCCCTCCGTTAGGAATCCCTGACCACTCCCCGCACTTGAACGCGAGGATGAGCGCGATTGAGATTGCGAGCACAGGAAGCGCTGTGCACTCGAGCGCGACAGAGAAGCCCGCAATTATGTTGGTCGCAGAGCCTGTCTGCGACGCCTTCGCGATCTCCCTCACAGGACGGAACCTCCTCTCGGTGTAATACTGCGTGATGTACACGAACAGAATCGACAAAACCATCCCAATCAAACCCGCATAGAAGAACCACACGTTGTTGAGCATCCAAATAGTCGCGATGTAGAATCCGATCGCCGCGAGAATCGACGTTACGTAATAGCCACGGTTCAGCGCGGCCATCGGGTCCTCGCGCTCCTTTGCTTTCACAGAGAATACCCCTGCTATTGAGGCAACCAGCCCGAACGACCTCGCGACCAGCGGGAAAAGCACGCCGTTCATCCCGAAATAAGGATAGAGCGCGACGCCCAATATCATAGCCCCTATGTTCTCCGCGGCAGTGGACTCGAAAAGGTCAGCCCCTCTTCCAGCGCAGTCGCCAACGTTGTCCCCAACCAAATCCGCAATCACTGCTGGGTTCCTCGGGTCGTCCTCTGGAATCCCTGCCTCAACCTTTCCAACCAAATCCGCGCCTATGTCAGCAGCCTTCGTGTAAATCCCGCCTCCAAGTTGCGCGAACAGCGCAACGAAACTCGCGCCGAACCCGAAACCTACTATGAGGAACGGGGTTTCCTGCGGGTCTGCGCCGAACGCGTAATACGTGAGCGAGACGCCGAGAAGGGACATCGCGACAATCGTGAGTCCGGAAACAGCCCCGCCGCGGAGCGCGATTTCGATTGATTTTGAGGAACTCGTTTTCAGCGCGGCTGCAGCGCGAAGATTCGAACGAACGGAAACGTACATCCCCACTATTCCCGCGAGCGCAGAGCAGAACGCGCCGAAAATGAAAGCTGCGCCTGTGTGCCAGGCGACCTCCGTCTTTCCAACGTACCAATACGCGCCGTAGAGTATCGCCGCGAGCAGAATCGCCAGCAGCGCGATGGTGGAATACTGCCTCTTAAGAAACGCTTCAGCGCCCTCCTTGATGGCGAGCGCAATCTCCTGCATCTTCGGGCTTCCTGTCTCCTGCCCGAGAACATATTTCGCCAGATATGCCGCGACCACCAAGGACGCTATGCTTATCGCAAACACTAACAGCAGTGCAGACACATAACCACCTCACAGGATTTTAGAAGATTTAACAATAAAATGTTTTAAACTATTCGTCAGCGCCCTGCCACGCGTGCTCCCTATGGCGCGCGAAATACTCCCTGCTCGGCTTGAGAATGCGCGCGAGCTCGCGCGCGACAGCGTTCTTCAAATCCATCGGATGAAGCCCCCCGCCCGCGTACTCCTTTTTCAACTCGCTCAAATTGAACTCAACATCCCCGCCGTATTTCTTATCGCGCTCAATCTTCATTCTCGTTTCCTCCTCGCGGAGCAGGATATACTCGCAAACCTCGATTACCGGGTTCTCCTCAACGACTTTAGGAGGACAGTGCGCCTTCCCAATTTTCTTTTTAATCTCCTCTTCCGAATCGTGAACGTATACGCAACTCTCGGGCTTGCTCTTGCTCATCTTAGAGCTTATCTCAATATCGGCTTTCGCGTTCTCGTCCATCCCCATCTTCTGCGGGCCCTGAAGCCCCATTAAAAGGCGTGCGTGCAGCGCGACAGGCTTCTTCCTCTTCCATTTCTCCGCGATTTCGCGCGCAAGAACATGCACCTTTCTCTGGTCCATTCCAGCGTGCGCGATATCAACGTCGAGTTTGAAAATGTCCGCTGTCTGCATCGCAGGGTAAAGGATGCTCGCGGAATCGTTTGCATCGCTCTCCTTCCTTCCCATGATGGTGGTGCAGCGCAGCATCCGCTTGAGCGTCGTATCTTTCGCGACTCCAAGGACGTCTTTCCAATATTCATTATCGTAAATTTCGCTCGCGAGGATGTACTGCACGCGCGCCTCGTCCAGGCCTAGCGACACGAACGCGTGCTTGAAATACCCCTTCGCGACCTTCCTGATTCTCTCCAAATCCCCTCCTAATTTTCCATTCAGCCACGCGTGGTAGTCCGCGAGAAAAACTATTGGCTTCACGCCTGCCTCAATCAAATCATTTATCTTGAGCGCGCTCACCAAACCAGTCCCAAGATGCACCATTCCGGAAATCTCGAACCCTATGTAGTGCCTCGGGTGCGCGTTCGTCTCGAACAGCGCGCGAGCCTCCTCTTCAGTGATAACTTCCGCAGTCGGCCTTCTCTTCAGCAACTCCATTTTCCTTTCGACGTCCATGAGTTCAATTCACACCCGAAACCTTTAAATTTATGCTTCGCGGAAAATAATGAAACGCAGGAGAAACTAGCGC
>JBFMAP010000120.1:0-3479 GCA_040755655.1 Microcaldota archaeon | reverse complement strand
AAACTCTGGGCAGCGGCCTGTCGCCTTCCACGAGTTGATAGTCCCTCGGATCAACGTGTGATTTCGGTCTTAAAACGTACTTGGATAAGATATCCAAAATCTCTTTGATTTCTTTATTCGTTAGTTTTTTGGGATCTGGCAATCCTATTCCCTCCACGAACCAGAAATAGTCTCTAAGACTTTCATATTCCTCGCGCGGGGTAAGTTTCTGGCTGGTGTACACTGATGCCGCGGGTATAGGGCGGTTCTTACCGATTCCGAACTCGTTCAACTCACCAGCGTTCAGGAGTTGTACTTCGAACTCGGTTGTAAGTTGTATTCTTTTCCCATCTTTCTTTCCCCTGCCAAAAAACGGAACAAAATCGGTGCCTTTCTCTTCCTCCAACTCTCGCAACGCTTGCAACACTATTCGTCGGTTGTCTTTTTTGAATCTTTGATTTAGAGCCATATCTTCCCCTGCGCATATATTTGGGAATAAAAAAATATAAACATGTCATTTTGCTTCAATCTTCGCGAACTCTGATTTCTTTTTCTCGATTCTGAGTTTCATCCGTCTGAACGCCTTATCCATCAGGTCGTTGTGCGTCGTGTACATTATCTTGTCCTCAAGCGCGCGCAGCGCCTCCTTTCCGCCCTCGAGAAGAATCTCCATCGTGAGCCTCGCATCGTCGATTTTTTTCTCAGCCACGGAATTATCCCTGTCCGTCACCCCAACAAGCCTGCCTTCCTCAACGGCCTTAAGAAGCGCTCTTATATCCTCAGCGCCGAGAATGCCGCCGCGCGCGACAATATCCCTGAATTTGGTTAGTTCAACTTCGCTGTCTTGTTGTTGTGCCACTGCTTTTGCTAGGCGCAGGGGCGTTATGTGAGTTGTTTTGTGGCGAGCATTTTCCTTCCATACCATCCAGTCCTTCAGCTCCTCGGGATGCTCGCTCTTCATCCTTTCCCAATCATAACCGCAAAGTTTGTTCGCGAGAAACAGGCGCTCGACGCTGCCTTCTTGCAGTTTCTTCACGTCCTCCCACGTTTCCGCGTGCTCAGCTTTCTTCTTCGCGAGTTCAAACTCGAATCCAGGAGTGGGTGACGCTATCCGGAAGGGATGCGCCCTGACGCGGTAAGCGTGATGGGTTGCCATGAGAGTAGTTTTGCAAGAAGAAGAATAAAACTATATCGGCCCGCCCACGAGTTTCTCCTTCACGGTGTTCAGGACCGTGTGTGTGCAGGTTCGCTCCACGTGCGGCATGGAGAGGAGGGATTTCACGAACTTGTTGAGTTCGGCGCGCGAGCGGAATTTCGCAACCAGGAGCGCGTCCCAGTCGCCTGTGATGTCGTAAACAGCGTAAACATTTGGGATTTTTGCGATTGCCTCCTCAACTTCTTCCAGATGCCCCCCGTGAACCTTGAGAAGGGTGATGATGGTAAAATCCCACCCGAGTTTCTCGAAATTAATCAGGGGAGCGAACCCGAGCAGGACTTTTTCCTTCCTCATTTTCCGCACGCGGAAGAAAGGCGTTGAGGGCGAGAGTTTCAGTTTTTTCGCAATCTCGCGGTATGAGGCGCGCGCATCCTCTGAAAGAAAGCGCAAAATAGATTTATCAACCTCGTCGAGCCTCACGCCCTGCTCAGTTTTCATATTGGCACCACGCGAGATTATTTGAAACGCAACATTTAATTACCCGCGCCTTGATTATTTGTTGGGTCACGCATCCACGCCTAAAGGCGTGGTTTGCTGTGATTCGACGGAAGCTGCATACACGCCTTTACCCGCGCTCGAGCGCGGGCTTCGGGCGTGGATGTGTGATAGCCATGGGCAGCAAGGACGAGGAAAAGGAAGAGGAGAAGGAGGACGCGGGCGAGGAAGAAGAAGAGGAGGAAGGGGGGTTCAAGTTCACGCCCCCGACGAGCCCTACTGACGCGCGCACCTATTACCACCGCGGGAACGAGGCGTACGAAAAGGGCGACTTCGACGAGGCGATTGAAAATTACAACATGGCGATAGTGCTGAACCCTAATTTTTCAGAAGCCTACTTTAACAGGGGGCTCGCGTATTACAACAAGAAAGATTTCGACCGCGCCATAGAGGATTATGATAAGGCTGCAGAAGTGGACCCGAAGAACGCGGTCATATACAACAACAGGGGCGACGCGTATTACAGGAAGCAGAATTTCGACCGCGCGATAGTGGATTACGATAAGGCGATTGCGCTCAACAAGCGCTACCTTAAGGCGTTCTACAACAGGGGTCTCGCGTACGCGTGCCAGCAGGATTACGAGCGTGCAATCGAGGATTTCAACAAGGTAGTGGAACTCAACCCGAATTTCGCAGAAGCATATCATATTCGAGGGCTCGCGTACGATTACATGCAGAATTACGACAAGGCGATTGCGGATTATGATAAAGCGATTGAACTGAACCCGAATTTCACAGAGGCAATCAACCACCGCGAACTAGCGAAAACTAAAAAGGAGCAGGGGCCTTCTGCAGGTGGAGAAGGCGGGGGCGGGATGGCGACTGCAGGCGGACCGAGCGAGGGCGGAATAAACCCTGTGAAACTCCTCAGCAAGCCGAAGATGAGTTTCGCCGATGTTGCGGGAATGGAGAAGTTGAAGGAGGAACTCAACGACGCGATTGTTTACCCGATGATGAAGCCAGAGCTCGCGCGCAAGTACGGAAAGTTGGGCGGGGGAGGAATTCTACTCTATGGTCCCCCGGGCTGCGGGAAAACCTATATAATTAAGGCGGCCGCAGGCGAGGTGAAGTGCGCGTTCATAAACACGAAAATCAGCGATGTGATGGACATGTACGTGGGCAACACGGAAAAAAACATCCACAACATTTTCGAGACCGCGCGCAAAAACACGCCGTGTCTCGTGTTCGTTGATGAAGTCGAAGGGTTGGGGGGGCGGCGCGACCAGATGCAGCAGCAGCCGTACCAGAAACTAGCGGTCAACCAGATTCTTTACGAGATGGACGGGGTTGAGGCGAACAACGAAAATGTGCTTGTGGTTGGCGCGACGAACTCGCCCTGGGACATGGACCCAGCGCTCCGCCGCTCGGGTAGGTTTGGAAAAGCGATATACGTTCCTACACCTGACAAGAAGTCGCGAATCGATATTTTCAAACTCCACTGCAGGAACAAGCCGCTCGCTGGCGGAATTAGATTTGGAAGGCTTGCGCGCGCGACACAGGGCTACGCGTCCGCGGACATAAAGCAAATATGCGAAGATGCGGCCGCGATTCCGTGGAAAGAAGCATTCAGGTCAGGAAAGGAGCGAAAAGTCGAGATGAGGGATTTCCTCAACGCGATAAAGAAGAAGAAATCCTCCCTGCCCCCGTGGTACGAGGCTGCGAACAAGGCAATCGGGCAGAAAGAGGAGAGATATGTTATCGACGGAAAGGAGCACAAGAAAGTCACAGAGAGCACGATGGGGCCTGGCGAGCGCGAGGCGTTCAAGGAACTCCTGGACAACATAAAGCA
>JBFMAP010000119.1:0-3546 GCA_040755655.1 Microcaldota archaeon | reverse complement strand
AGCTGGAGCGCTGGTTGCAACTGCTCAGGCTCCACCGGGAGCCCGATGTCCGCCTCTGGATACAATGCTTGCTGCAACGTCACGACCGCATGGTCAGGGGTGAACGCCTCAGCCACGCCGGTCAGCGGCACGCAGACGCTCTGGTGCTGGGCCGACTTCGTCTGCCCGGCCGCGGGCACGTACGAGAGAAACCTCACCTCGAGGGCGTTTGCGCCGCCAGGGCGCGCGCCGGCCCCGCCCGCGCCCGCGCTGGATGCGATTAATACGAAATTCGCACTTTTTTTCCTATTTTTTGCATTTGGAAGGAAATTTATACGAAAAGTTTAAAAATAGGTTCGAATACAAGAAATAGCAGAATGCGGGTCGGAATTATGGTCGCGGAAAAAATACTCATATTAGACACCACTATGCGCGAGGGCGAGCAGGCGCCGAACGTGAGTTTCACCCACGAGCAGCACCTCGCGCTCGGGCGAGCCCTCTCGGATTTCGGCGCTGACTTCATAGAGATTTCCCCGATCGTCTCTGAGGAGCAGATGCAGACGACAAAGGCGCTCGTGGAATCAGGGCTTCGCGCCGAGATAGTGGCGCAGGTGCGCGCGCAGCGAAAAGACATTGATGTTGTTCTTGAGACTGGCGCGCGCTGGACCGCGCTGTTCCTCTCCACATCTGATATTCACATAAAGGACAAACTCAAAACAACGCGCGAAAATGTGTTGGAGAAAATCACAGATGCGTTAACATACGCGAAATCCCACGGCTTGCGGCTGCGCTTCACGTGCGAGGACGCGTCCCGCTCGGATTTTGATTTTCTTTTGAGGGTTTGCAAAACCGCCGAGGCGGCGGGCGCGGACAGGCTCAGCATACCTGATACAGTAGGGGTGATGACTCCTGGGAAAATGCACGCGCTCATAGGCGCGATTCGAAAGGAGGTGAAAACTCCCCTTGACGTTCACTGCCACAACGATTTGGGGCTCGCGCTCGCGAACAGCCTCGCAGGCGTCGAGGCAGGCGCCACGTGCGTTCATGTGACGATAAATGGAGTGGGCGAGAGGTGCGGAATCACCCCGCTCGCGGAGGTTGTGATGGCGCTGAAAGTTTTATATGGCGAAGAGCTGCGCGTGAAAACAGAAGCGCTGTGCGAGCTCTCGCGGATGGTCTCGAGTTTCACCGGTGTGATCACCAACCCCTTCTCCCCTGTGGTGGGCGAGAACGCGTTCAAGCACAAGGGAGGGACGCACCTAGCGGCAGTGCTTCAAAACAACACATCATACGAAGCATTTTCTCCTGAAAGCGTTGGCAATAAAAGGGCGCTCGTGCTGGGCGAATACTCCGGAAAGAATATGATGAGATTCATCAGCGAGGCGCTGGGGATGGACGCGAGCGAGGAGAGGCTCGCGCGCGCCGTAAAAAAACTGAAAACAAAAGGGCGCGACCTGTTCGAGTTCGAGATGTGAATTTTGACGCGTGGGTTAATTTAATATAATTTGGCGGGGTGAGATTAGCAGGCGAAAAGATGGCCGGGATTGGCAAGAAGCTCGCCGAACTCAGGAGGGACGCGTACCTTCTGCATCTGAGGAGGCAGAAGCTCGAATGGCACTACAGGTACGAGATGCTCCACATAAAGTCCGCGTTTCCCTCGCTGGATTTCCCGCGCGAGAAGAACTACTATGAGGATTTCTCGGGAATCCATGCGCTCACCGTCGACAGGAGGCTCGAACTGCTCAAGCGCGATTTCGACCAGAAACTGCGCGCCGTCGACTACAAGCTCCGCGAGCTCGAGACGCAGATTAAAAGATTGGAGAAAAAACAGAGGAAGAAATGACCTGAGATGCGACAGGAGAGGTTGGTTTTATGGAAAAAGGCCTAAGCGTTTTCGTGGGCGCGGTGACAGACGAGAAGACCGCGACAGCAGAAGTGACGAGGAGGATACTTAGGATAAACGGCGTGGAGAGGGTCTACGAACTCACTGGGGATTTCGACGTGCTCATATTCGCGCGCTCATCCTCGGTGAACGAATTGAACAGGATAGTGGAGGCGGTGCGCGCGACCCAGGGCATCGTGAGCTCGACAACCTATCTGGTGCTCGACTCACACACCCACGTCTAAAGGCGTGGGCTTGTTGTGAGGCGAGGAGATTGACCGCACGCCTTTACCCACGGCTAAAGCCGTGGGCTTGGGCGTGGGTGTGTGACAGCCACAACCGCGTGTGAAATGTTTTGTTTGTTGTGATCCCATGCCGACCATAGCAGAGAGCATACTCTCGAAAAAATCAGGAAAAAGCGCGCGCGCAGGCGAACTCGTCACCGCTAATTTGGATTGGGCGATGGCGCACGACACGACGTGCGCCTGGGCGCTCGCTCCTTTCAAGGAGATAGCAAAAAAGGTCAGGGACAGAAATAAAATACTGATTCCGTTCGACCACGTGCTCCCGCCTGCGAGCACTGCCTCTGCCTCGCTTCAGCGCGAAATCCGCTCCTTCTGCGGCGCGCAGGGAATAACCCCACTCATGGACGGCGTGTGCCACCAGCTCCTCGCGGAGAGGCGCGCGCGCCCAGGCGATTTGATTCTGGGCGCCGACTCGCACACTCCCACGTGCGGGGCGCTTGGCGCGCTCGCAATCGGCGTGGGCTCAACCGATATTGCGGTCGCGTTCGCAACTGGAAAATGCTGGCTGCGCGTGCCTGAGAGCATGAGGATAAAAATCGACGGAAGGCTCGCGCGCGGGGTTTTCGCGAAAGATGTTATCCTGCATATAATAAATGAATTGGGCGTGGATGCTGCGAACTACCTTTCAGTCGAGTTTGTCGGCGAGTTGGTGCGCGCGCTGGAAATTTCCCAGAGGATGACGCTGTGCAACATGGCAGCGGAGATGGGCGCGAAAAGCGCGCTCGTTGCTCCTGATGAAAAGACGAGAAAATTCCTCAAAGAAAACGGGCGCGCGAGGGATTTTGCGCGCGTTGATGCGAGCGGGGATGCGGGTTATACGCGCGAGGTTGATTTTGAAGTTTCGGATTTGGAGCCGATGGTCGCGCGGCCCCACGACCTCGATAACACTGTCAGCGTGCGCGAGGCAGAAGGAATCGAACTGGACCAGGTTTTCATAGGGAGCTGCACGAACGGGAGACTCGAGGATTTGGAGATTGCGGCGCGCATTCTTCGAAACAGGAAGATAAAAAGCGGGCTGCGCGCGCTCGTGGCGCCAGCCTCGCGAAAGGTTTACCTCGACGCGCTGGACGCGGGATACATCCGCGCGCTCCTGAATGCAGGCGCTATAATCTTGAACCCAGGCTGCGGTCCCTGCCTCGGACGGCACCAGGGCGTGCTCGCGGATGATGAAGTCTGCCTCGCGACAACGAACAGAAATTTTCAGGGAAGAATGGGCTCGCCCAAATCCAAAATTTATCTCTCCTCGCCTGCGACCGCGGCTGCGAGCGCGCTCAGAGGGAAAATAACTGACCCGCGTGAATTCTTGTAAGGTGATAGTGTGGCTCGAGCTTGGAAATTCGGGAACAACATCAACACGGATTTGATAACGCCGGGGAGATA
>JBFMAP010000118.1:0-3556 GCA_040755655.1 Microcaldota archaeon | reverse complement strand
CGGAAGGTTCGGCACGTATCCCACGAGACGGTTGTTGTCAATCACCACGACAGTGTCGGAGTTCTTTTTGAGCTGGTCGATGCCCCACTGCGCCTTCTGGAGCCTCGCGCGCTCGAGCGAGAACGGGAACGTGACCATTGAAACGACGATGGCGCCCTGCTCCTTTGCGACCTCTGCAATCACCGGTGATGCGCCTGTTCCTGTCCCCCCTCCCATTCCGGCAGCGAGGAACACGAGTTCTGTGTTCGCGAGCGCCTCGCGCAACTTGTCCCTGCTGGCCTCTGCGCAGCGCGCGGCGACCTCTGGGAAACCTCCGGCTCCCAATCCTCTTGTTATGTTTTGCCCTATGAGCAACCTTCTCGTCGCCTCAATCTGCCTCAGATGGAGCTGGTCTGTGTTTATCGCTATCGTTTCTGCGCTCTTTATCCCCATCTTGCTGAGGCGGTTAATCGTGTTGCACCCTGCCCCCCCTACACCAACCACAGAGATCTTAATCCTGTCCGAGCTCATCAGTTTCGACTCCTCGGGGAGTTTTCCTGTGTTTCGTATTGCGGCTTCTATCAATCCCTCCATAATAACACCTTCTACCATCTCGGTTTACAGAGATGAACATACCTATGGCATCTGCTTTTTACATCTGCTCTCGCTTTATGGTCGCCTTACTTCTGGCTTATCCTTATCCTATGATCTCGATGTCGGAAACTGGAATGCTCTCGCGCGTGGGCTCGTCGATTACCTTGCCGAGGATGCTCGCTCCCTTCACGCCGGTCACGATGGCGACTATCTCTATCTTCCCATCGTAGCCAGGCACGAGACGCGCGCCCCACTTCACGTTCGCCTGCGGGTCCATCCTCTCGGTCACGATTTCCCCTGATTTGATCGCGTCGCCGAGAGTGAGGTCAGAGCCTCCTGATATGTGTATCAGCGCGCCGCCAGCGCCCTCGAAGTCCACGTCCAGCAGACGGTTCTTCAGGACGCCCTCTGACGCGCCTGTCACCTTGTCGTTTCCCTTGCCCTCACCGACCGCTATGAATCCGACCCCGCCCCCGCCCATGATTGCCCGGACGTCTGCGAAGTCGATGTTTATCAGGCTCGGCTGGGTTATTGTCCACACGAGACCGCCAATCGCCTTTGCCAGAATCTCGTCAGCCACAGAAAAAGCCTCGTTCATCGGCAAATTCGGAACGAGTTTCACGAGTCTGTTGTTGTCGAGTATGATTACGGAATCCGTCACCTTGCGGAGTTTCGCGATTCCATCGTCCGCCTTTATCCTTCTCGCCCGCTCCAAATTGAACGGGTATGTGATCATCGCGACTGTAATCGCGCCCTGCTCCTTTGCTATCTCGGCTATCACAGGCCCTGCGCCTGTTCCTGTGCCTCCCCCCATACCAGCGCATAGGAACACTAAATGCGCGCCTGCCAACTCCTTCTCAAGCATCGGCCTGTCGACTTCAGCGGCCTTTGTCCCTATGTCAGGGTAGCCGCCTGCCCCCAAACCCTTGGTTATGCTCTTGCCTATGAGGACCTTCTTGGACCTCTCGTCTATCATGTTGAGGTGCTGTCTGTCCGTGTTCACAGCCACTAGCTCTGTGCCCTTTACGCCTGCGCGTATTAGGCGGTTTATTGTGTTGTTCCCTGCCCCCCCTACACCAACTGTCACAATCTTAATTTGTTCGGAAGTATATTCGGTAGCGGGCTCTCGCTCGCCAAGTACGGAATTCACCAAGCTATCCATACTGATCGCCGAGTTATCTTACGAATATTACCCATTTAAATACCTTTCGGTCTCCCTATTCCGCGTTCCCGCGCATAAAATTCCAAACGCGCGCGCGTATAGAAAATTAACAATTGTGAAGACGCTGAAAATTTTGAAACAGTTTTCCAACTTTCTCAAATCGTTAAGTTTAAAATAACATATGTTACATAATATATAACATGTTGGAGAGACTGCTGCGCTCGCGCGCGGAAGCGAAAGTCCTCGGAGTCGTCCTTTTCACCGACGGGCTCCACCTGCGCGAGACCGCGAGAAGGGCTGGAATATCTCCCCCAGAGGCAAAGCGCGAGCTGGATGCCCTTGTCTCTCTCGGGGTACTGAAATCCGCGAAGAGCGGCAACCTTTCCATCTTCTCTCTGAATGAGAGATGCCCGTTTCTGCAGGAATTGAAAACTCTTTACTTGAAAACCGACGGAATTTTTGAGGCTCTGCGCGGTTCGATTTCAAAAGTGCGAGGCGTGGATTACGCGTTCATCTACGGCAGCATGGCGAGGGGCGATTATTCCGAGGGAAGCGACGTTGATGTGCTTGTAATTGGAGAGAGCGACGAGAACGAGCTCGCAATGGCATTCACCGAGTTGCAGAAAAAAATAACCAGAGAAATAAATTTCATCCTCTGGACGCGAAAGGATTTTTCGCGAAAAATAAGGGAAAACGGCTCGTTTTTCTCCTCTGTTGCGAGTGGAAAAAAGATTTGGCTCGCGGGTGATGAGGGTGGATTTGAGGGAGTTGTTGCGAAAGCATCTGATAAAAGAGGTAAAGCCAGATAAAAGAAGCGCGGACGAGCTCCTGCGCCTCGCGGAAAAGGACATCTCGGCAGCAGAGGACAACCTGAAAACAGGACACCCTGATTGGGCGCTCGCCATCGCGTACAACGCGATGCTCTGCGCAGGCCGCGCGCTCATGCTCTCAAAAGGATACGGCACGAATTCCGAATCCCACCATTTCGCGGTCGTTGAGTTCTGCGCGAGCGCAATGCCTTCGGACGCGAGCGCTCTCGTGAGCGCGTTCAACAGGTACAGGATAAGGAGGCACGACGTAATCTACGGAGAAGCGGAATCGGTAGGAGAGGACGAGGCAAAGCGCGCGATTGCCAATGCGTGCGCCTTCGTGAGCAGGATAAAAAAGATGATTGGCTGACGCGCGCTAACCTCTGTACTATTGCTCTTCAAAATAGACGAAAGAGGTGTCGATGACCTCGGATTGGAACGGCGCGCCTTTCTTTGTTGCCGCCTTTGATTTCTCCAGCTTCCTCTCCATTTTTTCGACAGTTTTAAAGGTTCGTTCTAAAGCGTCCATCCTAGTCCTGTTAGTGTATTGCTCTTTTGCCATGGCGGACAAATAGCCCAGATCAACGTCGAGGTTTGCTTTTTCCAAAATAGATAGAGATAGAATATCGGTCTTTTCGAGCTTCGAGAGCATATCCTTTATTTTTGGTATAACCCCCTCGAGTTTTTTAAAATCAGCAGCATCGAGCGCAGGGGGGGCTTGGATTCGCTTTCGCGCGTATCTCGTACAGAATTGCGGACACCGGTTTTTCTGCCGCCTTGCTGCCGAAAATAATATTGGTTATCTTTGGGTGGATTTTTTTATATGGATTTGATTTTTCAACAAAGCCGCTAGTCAAAATTTGGGGAAGATGTTTGACGTTATTCCATTTAACTTTTTCCATAAATTCACCTCGTGAAGATACCAAGGAATAGTATTAATTTATGGCGTAAAAGGTTTTTATACCTATCTTTCGCCGACGGCGCTGAAATTTACAGAACCAGTTCAAACTCA
>JBFMAP010000117.1:0-3622 GCA_040755655.1 Microcaldota archaeon | reverse complement strand
TCGTGTTTATTGTTTTTTCGTGATTTTTTTCGTCCGCGTTCGCGAGTGCGTTGCGCGCGTTTGTCAGGGTATTTCGCAATCCTTCGAGCGCGTTGTGCGCGTATTCCACGTTCTTGTCGCTGAAATCAATAGGGCTCCTGTAGTGGGTGAGCGCGTAGAACAGGCGCAGCGAATCGGCATCGTGCTTCTTGAGCGCGTCCTTTATCGTTATGAAGTTTCCGAGCGACTTCGCCATCTTCTCCTTATTCACGCTCAGGAATCCCGTGTGCAGCCAGTATTTCACGAATTGTTTTCCTGTCGCCCCCTCGCTCTGCGCGATTTCGTTCTCGTGGTGAGGGAAAATCAAATCGCGCCCTCCGCCGTGAATGTCGAAATTGTCCCCGAGGTATTTCATGCTCATCGCAGAGCACTCGATGTGCCAGCCAGGCCTCCCCTTTCCCCAGGGGCTTTCAAAAAACGGCTCACCGGGCTTCGCCTTTTTCCAGAGCGCGAAGTCCGCGGGGTTCCTTTTCTTCTCATCAATCTCAACGCGCGCGCCTGCCTTAATCTCGTCAAGGGATTGCTTTGAAAGTTTCCCGTAATCAGGGAATTTCTCAACCTCGAAATACACGCCGTCCTCTGTCTCGTACGCATAGCCGCGCGAGATTAATTTTTTTATGAGCGCGATTATTTCAGGGATGTGCTCGGTCACTTTCGGGTACTTGTCTGCGCGCGCAATTTTGAGCGCGTCCATATCCTCCAGGGCGGATTTCTGGAATTCGAGCGAGAGTTTGAGCGGGTCAGCGCCGACCTCGTTCGCGCGCTTTATTATTTTGTCGTCAATGTCGGTGATGTTCTGGATGTAGCGGACTTTGTAGCCACGGTATTCGAAATACCTCTTGATGACATCGAAAGCGGCGTAGGTGCGCGCGTGCCCGAGGTGCGAGTAATCGTAGGGGGTGACCCCGCACACGTACATTTGTATCTCGCGCTCGCGCTCACCGAGAGGATGGAACTCCTCAATTTTTTTCGTGAGGTTGTTGAAAACTTTTATCGGCATGTTTTCATCTGGTATTTTTCTGCCGGCAAGTTTTAAAACAGTTATACAGAAGCCCTGCGCCTAGCGGGCCACTCGGCCGCGCGCTGCTCCTTCTTTACTATCCTGTCCAAAAAATCAACGATGTTTTCCGCATCGCTCAAACCAATCGAGCGCATGGAAATCTCGTAACCCAACTCGCCGGCGGTGTCGAACTCCACGCTCGCTGTTCCGAGAAGGACGTTCCATATCCCTCTTCTTATCGTGTAATCCTCGAGTTTGATGAGCGGGACTTTCTTCGTCTCGCGGTTGATTATTCCGCGCGCCTCTGCGACGTATGACTCGGTCACGGTGTACGTGGTCGCGTTGGAGCGCAGCACGGCGAGGGCCCACCACGAGAGAACGAGAAGCGAAACGATTCCAAGAGCGATTGTCGCGGCGTAGTAATCCAGAGGCTGGAGTTGGAGAACAGGGAGCGCGGCGTACGCCAGCGCGATGGGAACGAGCGCGAAGATTGCGATGAGGTGGTAGTAAATTTTTTTCGGTTTTGCGGTTATCGCTTCCATCTTATCACGCGTCACGATTTTTTAGACCAGAGGGACAGTAGCAGGCGGGCAGGATGGTCCTGGTAGACGACCGCGCGCTCGATGACGACGAGGTTGCGCGCGTTCGAGGGCGAGGCGCCCGCGGAATGGAAAACCTGCGATGAGTTCGTGGCGTTTATGAGCGTCACGTTGAAATCGTAGAGCGAGCGAAGCCTTGATTTCGCGTCGGAGTAGGAGAGCAGCGCGAGATTCCCAAACTTGCTCGCGTTTATGACATTCGTGCCCCAGCCGTCTGTGAGTCCGATCTGCCTCACGTTGCCCGTGGTCCATGCGACGGGGTTGCCGGGCGTGAGCAGCGAGTCCGCGAGCGCGACGGCGTGCGCGTTTATGTAGGGCCGCTCGTCCGCGAGCGAGGACTGCGCGCTGAGCCAGTAGAACATCACGAGCGCGAAGGCCAGCGAGAGGATGACGAGCGCGGTCACGATGTCGTACGAGAAGAACTGCCCCTTGCGCGAGCGCGGGCGGCCCGCCTCATTGGCTGAGATAGATGACACCTCCGGTGTTGTTTATTACGAGAAATCCTTTCGTCACGTCCACCCTGCTCACCCCGCCGCTTCCAAGCCCTGTCACGTTCTGCGTGAGCGTGGGCGCGGTGTAGGCAAAGGATTCCGATGTCGTGTTGTACTCGAGTTCGACGAAGCCTCTTCGTATCGTTATGTTGTACTGGAGGCGGTTGTCTATCAACCTGCTGAAAGTGAAGTTCCTCCAGTACCCGTCCCCTACGCCGACCGCGAGGTTTATCTCATCGGCGAACGAGCGCGCTGTCTCCATCGCGAGGAGCCACTGCTGCTGCTTGATGTCGTTTGTCGTCCTCGGAAGGAGATAGCCCACAAACACAGTGAAAACGAGCATCGCGAGCGCGAAGAACACAATGAGCTCGAGCGCCGCCTGCGCGCGCGTGTTGGTTTTGTTTTTCGCTCCCATGAAATCACGTCACGACGCTTATCACGACCTTGCTTCCGGAGCGCGTCAGGTTTAGCTGCCGGATTCCGCTCCTGCTGTAATTGCCGAGCGCCTTCTGCCCGTTCGTGATATTGACCGCCGCCATCGCGACTATGTCGCTCGAGCCTGACGAGGTTTTCATGTGGAAGACGACCTCGCGCCCGGATGAACCGCCGATGGTTATGTTCGACACGTGCGTGGGAATCGGAACCGACGCAGAGGCCACCGAGCCCTCGCCCTGCATGTACACGTCGTTCGCGAGCTCAGCGATTCTCTTCGAGGAGCGCGCGGCTTCCTCGAGCGCCATCTGCTCAGAGGTTTTCCCGAACGAGAGGTAGGCGACGAGCGCGATGAGGAGGGTCACGAGCGTGAGGAAAAGCACGAAGGTGAAGAACTCCGCGCTTATCTGCGCGCGCGCGCTTGGATTTTTTGTTTTCATTCCATCATCAGCATTCGGCGCGGCCTGCCTTTCCGCAGTATATGTCGCCGGCGCCGTACATCGGGATTTCGGTGTCGTTCAGGGCAAAATGCCCGATGGGCGAGAGCGGGTTCCCGCACGCGTCCGCGTCCCTGCAACCAGGCATCCCCTTTATGGCGTAGCCTGTTTTATTTTGGTAATATTTGAAATCCCTGTAGGAATAATTCTTGTCGGTCCTGTTCGTCCACGTGCCGAGCACGAAGGTCTCTATTCCAGCGCCGCGCGTCGAGGGCCCTGTCGTGTTTCCGGCGAGCCTCTGCAGGAAATCAGGCCCTGAGTATGAATAGTTGTAATTGCCGCAGATGCACATGTCGCGGAGATTTTCTATGTTGTACGCAAGGCGAGTACCCGAGGTGGTTATTGTTGGCTCCGCGGGTGTTGGCAAGGGGTTCTGCGCTGGCGTGCTGATGCTGTCCGTGTTGTTCCAGGACTGCGTGTCTATGAGAACAGGCGGGCGCTCGTCGATTATCCTCACGTAATCGTAGCGAAGAACGTAGGAAAAGCTAAAGTTTTGGTTCCAGATGTCGCTTGTGATGAAATATACTTCTCCTAAATTATCTGGGTTGGAGTGGAAAGCGGCTA
>JBFMAP010000116.1:0-3625 GCA_040755655.1 Microcaldota archaeon | reverse complement strand
AGCGTTATGAACGTCACCTTGAGCTCGTTCGCAGCAGCGCGCACAATCAATGTTTTTCCGCACCCAGGAGGGCCGAAGAGCAGGACCCCCTTGCTTGGTTTTACCTTGTATTGCTTAATCAAATCCTCGTGGAGGAGCGGAATCTCAATCGCCTCTATGAGCGCCTTCTTCACGCTCTCGAGCCCTGCGACGTCGTCCCATCCAACTTTTCCGACCTTCTCCTCGCGCACCTCTGTCCCGACCGCACGCCTCTCGTAATCCAGCCTGAACTGCTCGTACTCCTCGAGTTTCGCAAGGGACACGCTCGGCTTGATGTCGTCGATGCAGTCGATGAAGTGGCTCATCGTCACAGGAACTCGCATATCGACCATGGCGGCGTCTCTAGCCGTCTTTCTCGCTGCCTCCATGCATATATTCTGAATGTCAGCACCCGAGTATCTCTCCGTCATATCAGCGAGTTTGTTGAAATCAACGTCATCATCCAGCGGCAGGTTTTTCGTGTGCACGAGGAATATCTCGAGCCGCGCGCGCTTGTCAGGGAGCGGCATGTAAATTATCTTATCAAATCTTCCGGGGCGGAGGAGCGCGTGGTCAAGTTGGTTGGGGATGTTGGTCGCGCCAATCATTATGACGTTCTTCTCCGTCTTGAACCCGTCAATCTCGGAAAGCAACAGACTAAGAACGCGCGGGGCGACATCGTCTGCGGTATACGCGTCCCTGCTCTTTCCAATGGAATCTATCTCATCGAAGAAGAGGACGCATGGACTCGCCTTCCTCGCAACTTTAAAAAGTTCCGTGATGTTCTTCTCGCTCTCCCCGTACCACTCGGAGAGGAGGTCGCTGCACTTCACGTAATAGAATCCAATCTCCAATTCCCTCGCGAGCGCGCGCATCAGCATAGTTTTCCCTGTACCCGGGGGGCCGAACAAAAGAATTCCCTTCGGCGGCTTTATCCCGTACACGTTGCTGAGGTCGCGCCTTCGAATCGGCCATACTATTGCCTCCATCAACTCCTGCTTCGTGCTCTCATATCCGCCAACGTCGCTGAGCGATTCCGCGCCCGCGGAAGTGCTCAAATCCTGCAGGCCGAATTTTCCGAACTGCGCGGTCTTCTCTGCCTTGCTCACCGAGATCTCGCGCGAGAGATTTATGTTCGCGTACTCGAGAAGCCCTGCGATGAACACCGAGAGCGCGACATACGCGAATACCGCCGGGTTGAACGGCGCCTCGGAAACCATGCACGCGATGAAATAGCCGACTGGAATCAGCACGAAAGAAAAGCTCGCGATCAAATTTCTCTTAGGGTGCCGCACGCGCCCGGAAATGAACGGGACGAGGAACACCGCAGCGCCCCAGAAAATAATCTGTATGAGCGCGGAGTCGTAGAACAGCAGCCTCACGATTGCGTTGAAGACAGCCCCGAGCGCGTCGTTCATGTACCGAATCGTTTCACCGGAGAGAAGGGAGCCCAGCGAGTTCGCCGTCGCCTCGAGCATCTGGCTGAACCCCTGGGGCGCTGGCTTGTCGCTCCTCTGGAGGTGCGCGAACCCTGGCCTCATCTCGAAAAGCCCCACATCTTTTTTTATCGGCATGAACGCGCCGTTGTCCTGCGCGTATTCGCCCGGCGCGGAGCACGCGCTCAATCCCTCCCTGCACGCGTCCGTGTGCCACACGGCCGAAAGCAGGAGCACGATGAACACGCACGGGAGCGTGAGTTGAATGCTGTGCCTCGAGCCGAGAAGGAGTGCGGAAAGCATCAGCAAGGGAATCACGATTCCCGCGAGAAAAGGAACGCTCGTGAACGGCGCGAGAATGAGAATCATGAGCGCGGATATTATGTGCCAGCTGCTGAACGTGTAGAACATCGTTATTGCCATGAAGAGCATGTAAACCCACGCGAGCACAGGTGATTGGTACGCGATTGCTGGGAACGCGAGCAGAACGCCCAGCAGCGTTCCGAGGGGCGCGAACTTGTACGCGATTATTCCCAACCCTGCAATAATTATCGGCAGAATCCACCATGGATAGAAATTGAATGAAGTGAGAAGAAAGAGCGCGCCCAGCATAACGAGGAGAGCGTTCGCGAGGCTCGGGTCGTGCTCCATGTCCTTTAGCAGTGATTTCACGCGCTCCCCGCGGAGCGAGCGCGCGCCCACGCCCTTCTTCCTCCTCCCATCATCCGCGCCGCGAACAGGCATAACACCAACAAAAGTAACATCTCGTGAGGTATTTAAATACGTTCGCGAAACACGCGCACGCATTTGGAAAGGTTTATAACAACAAGGCGAACAATTTTTTAGGTGGTTGGCATGAACACGAACGCCTGCCTGTTCGTTTTGCTTTTTCTTGCTCAATTTTCACTTGCCGTTGAGTCTACAGCAGACATCCACGAAAACGATATGATGATGGCAAATCCCGCCGCGGTTTATTGTAGCCAACTGGGTTACGAATATAAAATTGTTAAAGATTCTTCGGGCGAATACGGCGTTTGTGTGTTTCCTGACAAAACACAATGCGACGAATGGAGATTTCTAGAAGGGAAATGCGGACAAAGCTATTCCTACTGCGCGAAACAGGGTTATGGAATAAAAACGGCGAGCGATGGAAAGGATCCGTTTTCAAGAGAATACGCGGTCTGCATGTATGGAACTACAGAAGTGGGTTCTGTTTCAAAGCTTTTAAGCTTGAGCGAAAAAGCTGCAAAGGCAGGCGCAACGCCAATTTCGGAAACTGCTACGGAGTATCCAACAACCTCATCCGCACCTACCGGTCTGCCCTCCTCTTTTGACTGGAGAAACTACAAAAGTGGCGACTGGATGACGTCAGTAAAAGACCAGGGGCAGTGCGGCTCCTGCTGGGCGTTTTCGGCGGTTGGCGTTGCAGAAGCAGCACATAATATTTTCGAAAACAATCCAAACCTTGATTTGGATTTATCAGAGGAGTATCTTGTTTCTAATTGCACTACTAGTGGCTCCTGTTGCGGTGGCTCTAGCGCGTCCGCTTTATCGTATATCAGAAATTCTGGAATTCCAGACGAGCTTTGCCTTCCTTATGCCGATTATTATTGCTCCTGCTCCCCTCCTACTTGCTCATCGCAATGCGTATACCGTACTGGCGGCGCGTGCAGCAATAAAGCCTGCTCTGACAGATGCACTGACTGGGCGACCAGACTTAAAAACATAAGTAGGACTGGTGCGCTGAGCTCATCCCCGTTATCCCAAATAAAACAAAAGCTTGTTGAAAAAGGACCCATCTCAGTTGCGATGTGCGTGGGCTCCTCATGCGGAGGCTATTGGGATGGTGATATTTACAGGTGCAGCATTGGCGGATCTCCAAATCATGCAGTAATCATTACCGGCTATAACGACATTAATGCAACAGATGGATACTGGATTATAAAAAATAGTTGGGGCGCTTCTTGGAACGGCGATGGCTACTTCAAGCTTGGCTATGGGGAATGCAACTTAAGCTATGTTTATTATGGATACAAATGTAATGAAACTGGCGCCCAGTGCAACTTGAATTCAACATGCTGTTCCGGTCTTTGCGAAAACGGAATATGCGCTCCTCTGTGTGGTGATGGTGAATGTACTGGAAATGAAATATGCGGCGTGTGCAACCCGGA
>JBFMAP010000115.1:0-3674 GCA_040755655.1 Microcaldota archaeon | reverse complement strand
AACGTGCACGTTCGCGACGCTCGTGAACATCTACCGTCTTTTCAGGTACACCGTGGAGCCGATTGGCTTTGATTACAACGTGTTCCTGCCAGAGGAGCAGGCCTTCAGGTGCGACGCATGTTTCAGCAACGACGAGTATTTCGGCCCGCTGACTGCTTTTAACCCGCCTGAAAAATATTTCGGGGGCGAGACTCCGCCTCCTGTCCCTCTTGGTTGGAACGACCCAGTCTGTTTGGACAACAGATATGACCTCGCTGAGGCAGGGGAGCAGTGCGACTTCGACCCGCTGGTGATGCGCGCGATTGCGTGGCAGTTGGGAATAAACAACATGGACCTGATGCTGCCTGTTCTCCCTCAGATGTGCGGGTTATGGAACATAATCGCGCAGGACACTCTGGGCGGATTTTACGACGAACTTACGGGCGGGATGAGCACCGAGGAGATGGGCTGGTTCACCATCTTCATGACGCTCGTGGAATACGACTGGAGCGGGGGCGCGAACAACGCGTACAACAACTGGCTCCTGCAGAAGGACTGCCCGAAGCCGACCGAAGTTGAAAAATACTGCAGTTGGATGGTCATACCGACCCATTCTGATTGCGGTACTATTGCATACGAGGATTTTGGCAACTACCCAAACGAAGCAGTGTGCGAGAGCATCCCGTGTCCGGTGGTTATAAGCATCAACCCGCTTATAGTTGTTAATTTCTATCCGGATTGCGAGTTGGTATGCTGCAGCGACAACCCGAATATGCTTGCCCAGCATCCTGAATATCTGCCTTGCTGCGATGTGCAGAGTTGTTTTTTGAGCACGAACTTCTGCGATTTTCCCTGGAACGACTGCAACGGCCCGTTTATCGATGATTCGTGCTGCGGCATGGAAGCGAACGAATTCCCAACGTACGCGTGCAACTGCACAGGCGCTGTCGCGCCTGGCATCTCGAGTCCTTTCGCGTGCCAGACTCTCGCGAAATACCAGTCGGTTCTGGAAACGTGCTCCAACAACTGCTCGCAGGGGCCAGGAATTTCGCCCCCTGTAAGTCCGACGGGAGAATGCCCGTTTACCGGCGGCGCGACAATATGCGCGTTCGCGAACCCGACGAGCGGGACATGCACGAGCCCGTTCTGCGACAACAGGATAACTCACTGGCACGGCGGCATCGACGTCGCAAACGCCGAGGGCACTGATGTGCGCGCGGCCCACGCAGGCAGGGTCGCGTTCGCAGGGCCGTACGGCTCTGCTGGAAACGCTGTGATGATTGTCGGAACCAGCGGCGATTGCAACAACGTTAAAACGGTTTATTATCACCTGCGCGACGGCAGCATCACGGTAAATGTCGGCGATAACGTGGCAAGCGGGCAGAAGATTGCGGAGATGGGGAGCACTGGCCGCAGCACAGGCCCGCATCTTCATTTTGAAATCTGGGCTGACGCGGACGACCCTAATTCTAGAATAGACCCCGCGCCCATATTCGGGTATTCCTGCCCCGCACCTTAAAAATTAAAATAGAAGAAACGCCAGGGATGAGATTTTCAACCTCCGGATGCTGGAGGGTAAAGGGAACCGCGCCGGCGGTTCCTTTTTGAACTCATACTCCCTGTGAGGGGAACCAGATCTCAAGTCTGGCGCGTTCGGCGAGTTGCGCGCGCTCGAGCGCGCGTGATATTTGCCGGATTCCGCCACCCTGGCGCGGTTTGATTATGTGGCTCCTGCTATTTATTATGTTATCGTTCGTTTATGTTCGTTTATTTTCGTGCAAGAAAAAGGAGTCTATTCCAAACTTATTTCAATGTGAACCGTGTCAGGGACCTTCACGCGCATAATCTGCCTGAGCGTGCGCTCGTCGCCTGCGACGTCAATCACGCGCTTGTGGATTTTCATCTCCCATGTCTCGTAAGTGTCAGAGCCGTCCCCGCACGGGGTCCTGCGCGTGACTATGCGCAATCTTTTCGTAGGAAGAGGAATAGGGCCTTTCATCTCCACCCCGGTCGCCTTCGTGATTTCCCTTATCTGGGCGCAGACGTCGTCGACCTCTTTCGGGTCTTTCCCAACTAGTTTTATACGCGCCTTGCCCATGCAAACACCAGCCTCAAGTGGTTCTCATCGCAGGGTGAGAAACCAGAAAAGAAAAATAAAAAACAAATCAGTTTACGCCGCTGCTCTCGGCGTTATTTCGAGCACCACTCCGGCAGCGACGGTCTGCCCCATGTCCCTCACGGCAAACCTTCCGAGCTGCGGGAAATCCTGGAACTTCTCTACGACAACAGGCCTGAGCGGGTTGATTTTCACGATTGCAACGTCCCCGGTCTTCACGAAGTCCGGGTTCTTCTGCTGCGTTTGGCCTGTCTTTGGATCCTTCTTTTCTAGTATTTCTGTGATGGTGCACGCGACCTGAACGGTGTGGATGTGGAACACAGGCGTGTAGCCTTTTGCTATCGCGGTCGGGTGCTCGAGCACCACGAGTTGCGCAGTGAACTCCTGCGCGACAGTGGGCGGGTTCGACACAGGGCCGACCACCTCTCCTCTCTTTATGTCTTTTTTGTCGACGCCCTTCACGTTGAAGCCCACGTTATCGCCGGGCTTTGCCTCTGGCATCGGCTGGTGGTGCATCTCTATTGATTTTACTTCGCCCTTCGCGCCCGAGGGCATGAACACAACAACGTCGTTTGCGTGCATCACGCCTGTCTCGACCCTCCCAACAGGAACTGTGCCGTGCCCTGTTATTGTGAACACGTCCTGCACAGGAAGCCTGAGCGGCTTTGTGAGAGGCTTCTCCGGCACCTTGAGCGTGTCGAACGCCTCTACGAGAGACATTCCCGTATACCATGGCGTCTTGTCAGGCGTTCTTTTCGCAACGTTCGCGCCGTCATACGCCGAGATTGGAATGAATGGAATAGCATCAACCTTGTAGCCAATCGTCTTAAGAAGTGTTGTGAGGTGCATCTTCAAGTCCTCGTATTTCACGCGGTCGTAATTAACTGCATCCATTTTGTTGACGGCGACAATCAACTGCTGGATTCCGAGGACCTTCGCGAGGAACGCATGCTCCTTTGTCTGGGGCTGGATGCCCTCTTTCGCTGAACATACGAGAACCGCTGCATCTGCCTGCGACGCGCCTGTAATCATGTTCTTCACGAAGTCGCGGTGCCCAGGCGCGTCGATGATTGTGAAATAGTATTTCTGCGTCTGGAAGTCGCGGTGCGCGATGTCAATCGTCAAACCCCTCTCGCGCTCCTCCTTGAGCTGGTCCATCGCGAACGCGAACTCGAACGTCGGCTTTCCAACCTTTTCAGCCTCCTCCTTGAGTCTCCTCAGGTCCTGCTCGGAAAGCGCGCCGGTGTCGTACAGAATCCTTCCCACGGTAGTCGATTTCCCGTGGTCGACGTGACCTATGAATACCATGTTCATGTGCTCTTTTTCGGCCATACGCAAAACCTCCTTTCCGTTTATTCCCTGTTCCTGTAATACACTCCTTATCCCGTTAGAGACGGAACGTAAAAAGGCTACTATATTATCGCGCGATAATTTTTAAATGTTTCTAAATCCCCCTTGAAACGTATCTCACGAGGTCCACGAGCCTGCAGGAGTAGCCCCACTCGTTGTCGTACCACGAGAGAGTCTTGAGGAAGTTCCCCTTTCCTCCAATCACAACCGTTGAGAGCGCGTCGAATAT
>JBFMAP010000114.1:2602-3727 GCA_040755655.1 Microcaldota archaeon | reverse complement strand
GGGTGTGCTCTGGGGTGAGTTCTTTTTCGCCCAGCGCCACGTACGCGTGGTCGTCCTCCTCCTCTGCATCCAGATACTCCACCACGCCCATCTTCACGAGGTCCGCCCAGGAGAGCTCGCGCGCAGCGAGTTTCTTCTTCAACTCCTCGGTGAGTTTTGATTTTCCGTTCTCAACCACTATGTAGGGGCGGCGCGCGCGGCCTGCGTCCGTGTTGATGTAGAGTTCGCCTGTGCGCGGGTGGTGAGCGAAGTTCGCCTCAGGGCTGATTTCGCCCTTCCGCCTCATCTCGAGAAGCGTTTTTATGAGTTCGTCGCCCTTCGGGTGGAACCCCACGAGCCTGCCGTTTATGTAAACCGCGGTCTTTTCGATTTTCGGCCGCTCCCTCCTCTTTTTCTTCACCATATGAACACCTAAATTGTCACGCCCATCTTCTTCAGAATCTCCTCGATGGTTTTCTCGTCCTCGCCAGTGGAGATTTCGCACAGAAGGGCCATGTTCTTCACGAGCGCGCACGAGGGCCCCTCAGGGGACTCGTTCGGGCAGAGTTTGCCCCAGTGCGTGCCGTGGAGGTCCCGAGCCTTGAAGTGCGGGTGCTTCCTGCTCAGCGGGGAAATGATTCTTCGCAGGTGGGAAACGCTGGAGAGATAGTTCGTGCGGTCCAGAAGCTGGGAGACCCCGGTCTGTCCCGCTATCCAGTTCCCTGTGGCCATCGAGTAGCGGATTCTCTCGCTGAGCGCGTCAGGCCGCACGAGCGTCTGCGCCACGAGCTTCCTCCCGCGCGCGAACGCCCTCTCTGCCTGGTACGCGACGTCCTTTATGAGGAACTGGAACGCGTACCTGAAAAGCTCCTCCATCAAATTTCCCGTGAGTTTTATCCTCTTGTTGGAGTAATGGTCCTTGTCGTCCTCGAGCGTTTTCCTGTACGCGACGTGAATCGTCCTCTCTGCCATCTTGCAGAGGTAGTACGCTTTCGCGAGCCGGTCCTTCGGCTCCACGCCTATGTGCGGGAGCACGTAACTGTCAATAAGCACTTCGGCGCGCTTGAGACGATACTCGGCAGCCTGCCCAGGCGCAGCCTTCTTCCCTATGGCGTCGATCGCCTGCTGCGCGTTCTTTGCCTCCTC
>JBFMAP010000114.1:0-2592 GCA_040755655.1 Microcaldota archaeon | reverse complement strand
AGGTCGTTCTGGATGTGGAGGTCGCCGGAGAACGCGGCCAGGATGTCCTTCTCCTTCTCGAGCCCGAGCGCGCGCACCACGGTTATAAGCGAGAGGTCCTTCGGCGCCGCAGGGAACACAACTCTCAGGAGCCCGTCGCTCCCGCGCTCGACAACGCACCTCGCGCGGAACCCGAACCGCGTGGAGAAAACTTTCGCGGTCACGAGCGTGCCCTCCTTCTCCTTCGATACCATTATGCGGTTGGGCGCGAGGTCCTCTATGCTCACCAGGGCCCTCTCGCTCCCGTTTATCAGGAAATAACCCCCTGGGTCGTCAGGGTCCTCGCCTGCCTCTATGAGCTCGTCGGTGCTCATGCTCTCGAGGTGGCACAGCTTTGACTTCACCATCACCGGAAGCTCCCCTATGAACACTTCGGAATATCCCCTGCGCTCAATTCCATTATGAATTGGTATGATTTCGAGAAAAAGCGGGGCAGCGTACGTGAGGTCCCTCATCCTCGCCTCTGCCGGAAGTATCACGCGCCTCGAGCCGTCGGCCTCGACTATCATCGGCCTCTCGAGCCTGATTTTCCCGAACTTCAGCTTGTACCCCTCTATGTTCGGCTCGACCTGCCCGACCTTATTGATGACGTCCTGTATGCCGGACTCTATGAACTTGTTGTAGGAGTCGAGATGCTGGCGGACGAGCTTGTTGTCCCTGAAATACGCCTCCAACAGTTCCTCTGTCATGTGAGCACCAAATCCAAAAATTTATTTGACTACCAGGCGGTAGTATGCGTTCTCGCCTGTGGCGTCCTCTCTCGCGATTTTTACTACGTCGCCTTCTTTCCCCCCAATCGCCTTCACCACAGGGTCGGCTGCGCGGATTTGGGGCAGCTGCTGGCGCGTGATTTTAAAAGAAGCGAGAACGCCCTCCTCGTCGGATTTTGTAAGTATGGAATGCTCGGGTACGAGAACATGGGATAGGATATCCTTACGGTCGCTCAACGCACCACCACTCACCACCACTGAACCACGGCTAATACCGCCGCTAGAACTCGATTGGGTTGATAACTTTTGAAGGGAAAAATATATAAAACTTTTGCGGAAGTCCGCGGATTGACGAATTCGCGCTTCGCGCGGAGATTACGGCTGTTGCGTATGGACGGTCTCTCTCAGTTTACTAGCTTTGTCCCTAGAGTACTCGGAAAGCGTTTTGAAATTAGTATAGCCGGGAGAAGTATCGAAGAGATTCGCAGGATTGATTGGGGGGAGCATTGAATAAAAACTGGACAACGTATCGAAATCCTTTTCCGCAGCGCCATATGCCTTGATTGCTTCGCCTATCTTGCCGGCTTTCTCCAGAGCATCGGCTTTTAGAAGTTTGGCGTTAGCTAAATCGTGTAAGTCACGTTTTTGTGGCGTAAGTTTTTTAATAGAAGCAACCAAGCGGGTATAATATTCGGCTTTCTCGTCCCATGTCTTCAGTTTAGCCACATTCTCGTCAAATAATGGCTCGACGAATAGGTTTTTGGGTTGTTTGTTAACAATGGTAATTTTAATGGCAACCTGGGGAATCTTCGCGTCCATCTCTTTAATTTTGCTCATAGTATCCCGAGTTTATTATGCGCGAGGTATTATTTAAACTTTTGGAACACTAAGCCCGGCCACTCCGGATTATTCTCTCGCTCTCCCTCAAATTGCGCGCGTTATTAAAACTGCCGAGTGCGCGCTCGAGCGAGGCGCGCGATTTGTTTTTCATTTTATTTATTTTCTTCGTTATGTTCGGGAGCGCGCGCGTTATGTTATCAACAATAGTTATGTCCGCGCCCATCGCAGTGCGCGAGAGCGGGTTCAGGTCTATTGCGATGACTTTTTTTCCGAGTTTCTTGAGCGCGGCTGTCCTGTCGCCGTCTTCCAGGGGAACCAACACGACATCAGCGCGCCAAATGCCCTGCGAACTGACGCGCGCGCGCGCCGAATGAATTTGCGGGAGGGTTTTGTCCGGATGCACGCCTTCTATTTTCGCGCCGAGGCGCGCGAACAGTTTCGCTATTTTCATTGCGCGCGCCTGCGTGCGGTGGAATAAATTCACTTCTATTTTCGCGCGCGCAGCGCGCGCGAGCGCCACAATTTCTTTCGGGCAGAGCGCGGCTACGTTCCCATTAACTGAAATCGCGGGATGTTTCGCGAGAAGAAGCGCCGCCGCAGCCGCCTCCTCTGCGCGCTCCGCTGTTTTCGTAGTGCGCTCTCCGAGAAGATAATCGAACGCCTCGCCCCTTCCGTGCGCAATGAGCCCCTGAACCGAGGCGATTCCAGAGCGGACCCCGCGCGCGAGGGACTCGCGCTCATGAAGGGATTTGTAGCGGGGGTGAAGTTTCGAGGGTTTCAATAAATCACCGGGGGTTATTCCGCGGTCGAAAGCGAAGTGAGAACATCGGTTGTCATCGTGCTGATGGGGCCTATGTCGCGCGCGATCGCGCCGAGCATCTGAACATCGTCGGAGGTGTCGCCCAAAACGATTGATTTCGAGGTCAGTTCGAGCATCTTGTTCTTTATGCCCGTGCATTTTCCGGCGTCCGTGGTTCTCGCCTCCTTCCCTATTCTCTGCAGC
>JBFMAP010000113.1:0-3745 GCA_040755655.1 Microcaldota archaeon | reverse complement strand
AGTACGTCGGGGTGGAGGTGAACCCGCGGCTCTCGCGCTCGTCCGCGCTCGCGTCGAAGGCAACGGGATACCCGATTGCGCGCGTCGCGGCGAAGATTGCGCTCGGCTATCGGCTTGATGAGATAAAAAATGCGGTCACGAAAAAGACGACCGCGTGCTTCGAGCCTGCGCTTGATTACGTTGTAGTGAAAATACCGCGCTGGCCTTTTGATAAAATGCCAGAGAGCGACCGCAGGCTCGGGACGCAGATGAAGAGCACAGGCGAAGTGATGGCAATAGGACGCACGTTCGAGGAGGCGCTGCAGAAGGCGGTGCGGAGCCTCGAGATAAAGAAGCAACTCGGGACTTACGAGTGGAGCAGGAAAGACGATGTAGTTGCGCATTTGAAAACGCCGACCGACCTTCGACTGTTCGCGGTTTACGAGGCGCTGAAAAGCATGGAGGTTGAGGAGGTCGCGCGCCTCACGCGCATCAACCAGTGGTTCGTAAGGAAAATGAAAAACATCCTCGAAATGGAAGGGAAGTTGAGAAAGGAAAAACTGGACAGGAATTTGTTTCTCGAGGCGAAGAGGCTCGGGTTCTCTGACGCGCAACTGGCGCACTTCACGAGCAATCTCGAGGTTGAGGTGAGGCGCGCGCGCAGGCGCTTTGAAGTTGAACCGGTTTACAAAACGGTCGACACGTGCGCGGCGGAGTTCGAGGCGAGCACGCCCTACTACTATTCAACTTATGAACAAGAAGATGAGAGCGCTCCGCGCAAGCAGAAAAAAATTGTTGTGATTGGAAGCGGGCCGATAAGGATTGGGCAGGGAATCGAGTTCGACTACTGCTGCTGCCACGCGTCATTCGCCCTGCGCGAGCAGGGCATAAAATCAATAATGATAAACAACAACCCCGAAACCATCAGCACGGATTTTGACGCGAGCGACAAACTGTATTTCGAGCCCCTCACCTTCGAGGACGTGCTCAACGTGATTGAGCGCGAGCGTCCCGACGGCGTGGTGGTGCAGTTCGGGGGGCAGACGAGCATAAACCTCGCGCTGCCTCTTCATGATGCGGGCGTGAAACTGCTGGGCACGCAGGTTGATGGAATCGACATTGCGGAGGACCGCGAGCGATTTAGAAAATTGCTTCACGAGCTTCAAATTCCGCAGCCGAAAAACGGGACGGCGAGGAACGAGGAGGAGGCTCTTGATGTCGCGGCGCGCATCGGCTATCCCATCGTGGTGCGGCCGAGTTACGTGATTGCCGGGCGCGCGATGGCGCTCATTTACGACGACAAGGAGTTGAAAAAATACATCCACACCGCTGTCGAGGTCTCCGAGCGCAGGCCAGTTCTCATAGATAAATATGTTGAGAATGCGCGCGAGTGCGAAATCGACGGGGTGTCGGATGAGAAGCGGCTTTTCATTGCAGGAATTATGGAGCACGTCGAGCGCGCGGGCGTGCATTCCGGGGACGCCAGTTGCGTTGTCCCTCCAATCACTCTTGACGAGACAATTCAAAAAACAATCGTGCGCTACTCTGAAAAAATTTCGCGCGCGCTGCGCAACATCGGCGCGATAAATATTCAGTACGCGGTGCAGAACGAAAACGTGTTCGTGCTCGAGGCGAACCCGCGCGCGAGCCGCACTATGCCGTACCTCAGCAAGGCAACCGGAATTCCGATTGTGAAAGTTGCGACGAAAGTTTTGCTCGGGAAAACTCTGGATGAGCTGGGGATGCCGCGCGCGCCGCCCCCGCTTCCCCATTTCGCGGTGAAGAGCGTCGTGTTCCCGTTCCTGAAACTTCCCGGAACCGACACCGTTCTCGGGCCCGAAATGAAAAGCACGGGCGAGAGCATGGGAATCGATTCCGATTTCGGGCGCGCGTACTACAAGGCGCTGATGGGCGCGAACCTCAACATCCCCGCGAAAGGCGGGATAGCCATCACGCTCAAAAAGGAGGACCACAAGTTCGCCGGAAGGCTCGCGACCGAGTTTTCCTCCCTCGGGTTCGAGATTCACGCGACAGAGGGAACGGCCGGGCACATGCGCGCGCCCCTTCAATTCCACAGAATCAACATCCTAAAGAAAATTTCAGAGGGAGAGCCGAACATAATCTCGAAACTGCGCGCAGGCGAACTGGGGATGATAATAAACACGCTCGGGAAGGGGAAGCGCTCGTTCGGCGACGGGTTCAGGATAAGGCGGGCCGCGCTCGAGAGCAGCGTGCCCTGCATAACGACGATTGAAGCGGCGCTCGGGATTGCCGAGGCGCTGCGCGCGTACTCGAGAAACAAAATCACGATTGAAGCGATAGGAAAAAGCAAAAGAAAAAGTTGAGCGCGCTAACTCGGGCCTTCCTCGCCAGCGCCCGTGCCCGCGTTCTCGTCCGCAATCTCGAAATAGACTTTCCCCATGTTGATTGCGAGAATCCTAAGGCGTATCCCGCACGCCGGGCACTCGACCACGCTGCCGATTGTGGGCTCTACCTCGAACTTGTGCTGGCAGCCAGGGCACCTCGTCTTCATCTTCATCATTACAACTCACCATTCAGCAATTCCCAGCAGTCGCCTACATTTTTATTCTTTTGGAGGGGTTAATAAACCTATGCAAACCGGCTTCAGGGAGCACCTCATGGCAGGCCTGCTCGCGCTCGCGGCGCTGCTCGTCGTATCAATCTATTTCAAAATGAGCGACGCCAGCGCGCTCGCGCTCGGGGGAGTTGCATTTCTCGCAGGCGCGGTTCTTCCAGACATCGACCACCCCCTTTCATACCCGAGAAAAATCCTAATAACGCTCGTTCTCCTCGCGTCCCTGCTCGTGATGGTTCTTCTTTTCGCGCCCATAAACTCCGTTTGCGGCGCGGTGGTTGGAGGCGCGGGGTGCGACCTCATCTCAGCGTTCGTCGTGATTGCCGTGCCGCTCGTGACAACCTCCCTCGTCGACCATCTGATTCCGTTTCACCGGGGAGTTTTGCACGGGTTTCTCGCGGCGCTCGCGTTCGGCGCTGTTCTCGTGCTGGTGCTGCGCGCTTCCTTCTTCGTGGGCGTTTTCGGCACTCTCGGGTACGCGCTCCACATAATGCTCGACATTCTCGGCTCGGAATGAGTAATTACGCGTATTGCGCGCGATACGAAAATTATTTAAATACCCCGTCGCATATATACTACCAACGTGTATACATGGAAAAACATCCCCTAGAACATCTAATCAAGGGCCCAAAGTCTGCTTCTTCATCCTCCACTCCAGTCGAGCCGCTTGAGGAAATCGAGTACATAGGAGGCCCGAACGGCAACGGGCAGCGCGAGGAGATAACCACTCCGGTCGATAAGATATACGAACTCGTGAGCGCGTGCGAGCGGACCACGGTTTTCGAGGCCGCGAGGAACCTCTCGCTGAGCGAGCAGAGCGTGGAGAGGCTCGCGCACATGATGGAGGAGGTCGGAATCCTGCGCGTGCGCTATCCGCTCAACCCGTTCGGGAGCACGCAGCTCCACCGCAAAAAGAAATAGGTTTTTATTCTGCAATTTCTTTATGTTATCCGGCAATGACGACACCGTCCCAGGGGTAGCTCGCGCGATGATCCTAAGGAGTAGCTTCTGAGCCACCATTACCCCCCGGCGGATTGCAAACCGTAAACTTTAAATAACAGTTGTTAACTAAAGTTATCATATGATAACAAAAGATAACAACTATCGCGTCATGAAGCTGTTTTTCGATTCACCTGAGAAAAAGTTCCACATAAGGCAGATAGCTCGCTT
>JBFMAP010000112.1:0-3785 GCA_040755655.1 Microcaldota archaeon | reverse complement strand
CTCGTCCGCGATGATGACGCGCGGGTCGTTCACGAGCGCGCGCGCAATCGCCACCCTCTGCTGCTCGCCCCCTGAAAGATGCGCGGGCAACTTATACCCCTTGTCCGCGAGCCCGACCATCTCCAGGACCTCGGTAGCGCGCTTAACCTTCTTCCCGCGCGGCATATCCTGTATGGCGAGCGGGAGAAGCACGTTTTCCATTGCAGTAAGATAAGGCACGAGATGGAACTGCTGGAAAATGAACCCGACATATTCTTTTCTGAACGCGGAAAGCTGGTTGTGGTTGAGTTCGCCGAGGTCGATTCCGTCGATCTCAATCCGCCCGCGCGTGGCGTAGTCAAGCCCGCCGATAATGGAGATGAGCGTCGTCTTCCCGCTTCCTGATTTTCCCATTATCGACAAAAACTCGCCCTTCCCTATCCCCAAATCCACGCCCCTGAGCGCGCGCACCCTCACCCCCTCGCCGTCGTAAGTTTTCTCCACGTTTTCAAGTTCTATCAACATATTCCCACCCCGTTTAGATTGCCCTGAGCGCGACGGACGGCATCAGGTTCGAGGCCTTCCACGCAGGATAAACGCTCGCGATTATCCCCACGAGCGTCGAGACCACCACTGCGCCGACAACCACATTCGCCTCAAACGCGATTTGAGTTCCAGCCACAATCGGGCCGAGGACTTTCGCTGCCGCGAAACCCGCGGCATACCCCACGAGCCCTCCGATCAGCCCCACGACCGCGCCCTCCATCACTATTAAAGAAACAATCTGCGAGCGAGTGAAACCCAGCGCGCGCATCGTCCCAATTTCTTTGGTGCGCTCGTTCACGCTGGAGAGCATCGCGTTCATCACAGCGAGCACGCCTATCAGGAGCACGAACGCGCCAATCGCGGTCGCAAAACCGCTCATCGTTGTAAGGATTCCCGCCTGCGCGTCCGCTATCTGCTTCACAGGCGTGGCCTTCACCCCGCCGATCTCGTTTATCTGCGCGGCCATTTTCGGCAGCGGGCACGAGTTGCAGAACCCCTTCACATCCACCATCGAAATTTTCCCCTTCTTCCCGCTGATTTCCTGCGCCTCATATAAATTCATGAAAATAAGATTGTCGTCCTGCGAGCCTGTTTCATTTAAAATCGCCGTGACAGTGTAGGTTTTGTTCGCCAGCACGAGCGTCTCTCCAATCCCGGCACCCAGAACCTTCTCGACCTCGCTCCCAACCATTATCTCCTCGCTTTTTTCAGGGAGCGCGCCCTCGAACCTCCAGTAATTTTTCAGCTCAACTTCTTTCGTGAAATTAAGCCCTGCAATCACGAGGTCGCCTTTTTCAGATGGAACAGCGGCGAAGAGTTTCTCGCTCGCGACAGCGATGCTCATCGCGTCCGGAATAAGATATATTTTCTCCATTATGCTCTCGTCAAGCTCGCTCGCGCCGAGCGTTAGCCCGCCAGCGCCGAACCCGCCGTAACTCAGCCCGAGCGCGCTCGTCTTCGGGACGACAATTATATTCGCGCCGAACCTGTCCAGCTGACCCACCATGTTCTGCTGCATCGCGGTTATTATGCTGAAAAGCCCCACTATCACCGCTATGCCTATCGTGACCCCGAGAACGAGGAAGAGCGTCCTGCCCCTCTTCCTCGAAAGGTGCTTCAGCGGTATGTTCGCAAGCCTCATTTTCTCACACTCCAGTTAAGCTTTACAATTTTTGTAAAGCTTATTATAAACCATAAAGTATTTAAATGTATTGCGCGCCAACTCTACCCATGAGTCTCAACGTTGGGAAGATAGACCTCGGAGAGAGGGGGATGGAGCAGTTCCTCGGCAGCCTCGAGGCCGACGTGATGGAATGCCTGTGGAGGAAGAAGAACTCCACCGCGCGCGACATCTACGAATGCCTTGAGAGGAAGGACATCGCTTCCACAACCATTGTCGTCACGCTCGACAGGCTGCACTCGAAAGGCCTGGTGGCAAGGAAGGTGGAGCGCGGCAAGGGCGGGCTCCACTATATTTATTCGCCGAGAATGAGCAAGGCGGATTTGGGCGAACGCCTCTCCCTACTGATCGCGCGCAGCATGGTCTCCACTTTTGGACCGAGCGTTGCCTCTTATTTCTCGAAGGGCGCGCTGGAAAGGATTAAAAAGGAAAGAACGCATAAATAAAGCAAATGTGAGCTCATGAATTGGAGCGTATACTGCCTTATGCAGTGCGTCACGAAGCCAGAATCCCTGCTACTTATAGGAGGCTCGTTCGTCCTCTCATATCTCGCTTACAAATCGCGCGGGAGATTCAAAACATACGGCGCGCGCGTCGGCGCGCTCTACCTTTCGGTTTTCCTCTCGGCATTTCCGCTTACTTTCGTTCTCGCCACGATGGCGTGCGACATGAACTTCATAAGGCAGCTCGCGCTCGCGCTCCCGCTTTCCGCGCTTGTGGTTTCAGCGCTCTTCTATTTCTTCGGAGGAAGGCTCTTCCTGCTCGCGACAGGCGCGCGCGAGATGAAAAAGGAGGACGCGCCCCATCTCTTTTCGGCGCTTGCGAGCGAGGGGGCGCGCGCAAAACTCGCGTTCATCGACTCCGCGGAGGAGCTCGCGTTCTCAATCACTGCGCGCGAGAGTTATGTTGTTTTTTCAGTCGGCATTCTCGAATCCCTGAATGAGAAGGAGCAACTGCTCGTGCTCGGGCACGAGCTCCGCCACATAAGGAGGCTCGACCCTCTCTCGAAATTACTGATGGGCGCGCTCGCCCTCTTTTCCCCCACGGGAATGCTGAACAGGGCCGCGCTGAGCGCGCTCGCCGAGGAGCAGGAAAGGGAAAAGTAGCGATGATATCAACTGTATAAAATAGACCGCACTATCATCGCAGCGGTGTTCTTACCTTTTACAAATCTTCTGAAGCAGTACTGGACTGACTCAGGCCCGTATGGGACATAAACGGCAACGTTCACCCCCTCTGCGCTCAATTCCCTCCTGTACTTCTCGCGAATTCCTTTCAGAAACTGGACTTCCAAATATCTCCTCGGCCAGTACTCGTCTTTTAACTCTCTTGCCATCTCGATAAGCTTGTCGTCGTGTGACGCGAGAATCACGTTATTCGCCCAATAAAAAGCAATCTCTATCAATTCTCCGAAATTCTTGTCCACCTCTTTTTTGGTCTGGAACGCGATGTCCGCGCCCTCCTTGTACGCGCCCTTGCAAAGCCTTATTTTTGCGTCTGGGTTTTCTTTGAGAAGAGTGCGCAAATCATTCTTGGTTCGTTTCAGGTTCGCTTGCAAGACTGTTCCAACATTGTCAAATTCCCTCGCGAGCGCGGAATATAGCGCGAGCGTGCCCGTGGTGTATTTCGAGCCCTCCATATCCACCCACACGAAAATCCCCGACTCTTTTGCGCGCGCGACAATTTTTCTCGTAGTCTCGTAGCAATACTCCTCGCTTATGTCCATCCCAGCCTGCGTTGGTTTTATCGAAATCGTCGTTCGTATCCCGCTTCTTTTTATCTTGTCCAGCGCGCTCAGGTATTCATCTAGCATAGCGTTCACCTGCTCCTTTTTCTTGTAGTGTTCCCCCAAGAAGTTAATCAATCCAATTCTGTTCCTGCCTTCTGCGTTCAGTTTTCTGACAGCCTCTATCGCATCTTTTATTTTTGGGCCAGCAATCCATTTTTTCATCACAGGAAGAAGAGCTTCAACCATAACTTTCGAGGACAAGAACTCGGTGACAAGATACAGCATTCCTTCCCGAAACTTTCTCTTTGTCTTTTCAGCACCCATGTCTGCTCCTCTCTCGGGAAGCATTAT